>DATICR010000079.1:0-20824 GCA_035456745.1 Ignavibacteriaceae bacterium | reverse complement strand
GACAGATAAGTCCTGATAAATAAAAAATAATTTTTTCTAATGACAGCCCGGATATAATATGTAGTATTGATTGCATATAATTTTATGTATTCTATTTATAAAACTGAACTTTCAGGAAAATCATTATCTCTGACGATATTATATATTGTTCTCTTTCAATAATTGTCAGAAAATTGTCAGAATATTGTAAAAAAATATGCGACTGAAATGTGAATAATTAATGAGTCAATGTTCAGTTATATTGAAGGAGGGTTGGAGGAAAGTTTAAATATTGGAAAATTTCGGAAGGATTGATTAAGAGACAAATGTCGGGATTTTTTCAAAAAGACACCTATACCATTGATCTCTATATAAGGAATATTTATAGTGAAGGTGAACTTTCTAAAAAATCAACTGCTGAGTTTCAAAAAGAAGACAAGAGAAAAACGGAATTTCCTCATAGAATTTCATAAATGAAATTCCTACATTTTATAAATGAAATTCCTATAATGTTAATGCAAAGAATTTTTTCGACAATTGATTTTCATATTACATGTGAATGCAATCAGGATTGTCCTTATTGCTGGGGGCCTCAAAATATTAAGAAGCCTGTAAGCATTTCTGTTGCGAAATCTATCATTAAAAAGATAAAAGATTCAGGAGCAAGGCGTATAGTTTTCACGGGTGGAGATCCTTTAAAGAGAAAGGACCTCGGTGAAATGATAAGATATGCAAAAGAATCCGGACTGGAGGTAGCACTGTCAACAACCGGAGATTCATTAACTTCCACATTCCTCAGATGGTATGCACCTTACATAGATTTGATTTCTTTGCCAATCGATGGTTCAACTGAAGAGATCAGCTCTAAAACAAAAGAAGCGGGACATCTGACAGCTGTTTTGAAAGCACTAAATCTGTTAAAAAGACATCCTCATATTGATGTCAAACTGTGCACTCCTGTTACAAAATATAATATTAAAGACATTCCAAATATTTTAAGTCTTGCTGAAAATTATAAAAGTCATACAGCATCAAGAGTATTCTATAATATTTTTCAGACATTTCCACGTTCATTCAGTGAAGTAAACTGGGGCGAACTGATAGTGAGCAACAGAGAATTTGTAATGCTTAAAAGAAAGCTTTCCGGAAGGAAGAAAATCAAGGTTAATTTCCTGAGTCACACCACTCTTGATAAATTATACCTGATGGTTTTCCCAAACGGCAATCTTGTAATTCCTGAGGGTGAAAATTTCACAAGTTTCGGACCTTTTCTTAAAATAGAAGATATAAATGAAGCGGTTAATAAAAGCAATTTTGACTCTTCAAAACATCTAAAGCATTCAAAGGGATGGATGAAGAAAGTCTGAACAAGGATTCGGAGGATTAAAGGATTTGCAGGAATTACTACCATGATTCGGAATTTGAACCTAAAACGGGCCCCAAATTAGATAATAAACACTGCAATTATCCGGTCATTCCTAAAATTTAATATTCATTTCATTCGCAATTCTTAAACCCGTCAAATACTGCTTCCGATAAATAATGCTTGACTCTTAAATCTATTCTATTAAAATTATAAATGTGAAAATGTTCAATTCCGATTAGAAAAAATTTTAAAGCTGAATTAAATTATCGGAGTAATTAATAAGATAAACATAAAATAAATCAATTCGATATGGATACCAGCTAATTAAATTATTTTATTCAAATCAAAAAAATTAGGAGAGTGATATGGGAATGAACAAATCTACAGATCGAAATGTTTTTCCAGTCTTGCTCCTGATCCTCAACTTTCTTCTTATAAATCAATTGTCCGGACAAAATTTTCCGGGATGGGGATTGAACGGAACAAAGAATCTCAACAGTTCCTCTATAAAAGAAACCTTAACACTTCACAAGCCGGCTGCATCAGGTTACAACACAACCCTGATTGGAAGATGCGCAATAGGTCCCGTTTATACAGTCCGCGTTTCAGGAAACCTGGTATTTTTTGGTAACGGGGGATACCTGGAAATTTTTGACATGACTACTCCCTCCGCACCGGTTAAACTAAGTGAAATACTCACACCATCTGTTGTTAAAGGTTTGGATGTAAGTGGAAATTACGTCTATGTAGCAGATGCAGCCGGAGGATTGAGAATAATAAATGTGGCTGATCCGGCTTCACCCTTTGAAGCCGGTTATTTTGATATCCCAACACAAGCCCAGGCCGTGTTTGTCGCTGGAAGTTTAGCATATCTTGCAGATTCATATGATGGTCTAAAGATAATAGATATTTCTAATCCTGCTTCACCTTCTCAAATTGGTTACTTTGATACAGATGGCAGTGCTATTGATGTTGCTGTCAGTGGAAACTATGCTTACGTTGCAGATTTTTGGGCAGGCTTCAGAATTCTGGATGTATCTGATCCTTCCAATCCTACAGCCATAGGTTTTTTCCAGACAAGTGACGCTGCATATGGAGTAAAAGTCAGCGGAAATTATGCGTATGTGTCCGATGGCGGATATGGTTTACGCATACTTGATGTTACGGATCCAGCGTCTCCTTCTCAAATAGGTATATTTGATTCACCCGGGCAAGCCTGGAAAATTGCGTTGGGTGGTAACTATGTTTATCTGACTGATGATTGGGAAGGATTGAGGATCGTTGATATATCTACTCCTTCGAGTCCGTTCGAGGTTGGTTTTATTAATCCCGGCGGTACTGCTAGGTGTGTTGATATAAACGGGACTACTGCATTTATGAGCACAGGGTGGGAAGGACTGAGAGTTATAGATGTTTCAGTTCCATCAACGCCTGCAGAGATTAGTAATATCAGAACAGGCGATTGGTCGAGAGGCATTGCTTTAAATGGAAACTATGCATATATAGCCGCAGGTTCTGCTGGATTGAGTATAATAGATATTTCAGATCCTGCAGGCAATTACCTGCCTGAGATTGGGAACTTAAGGACAGGGGGCTATGCCAGAAAAGTAGCGGTCAATGGTATGTTTGTTTTTCTGGGAGACGACATGAATGGATTGAGAATAATTGAGGTATCTGATCCGGCTAATCCATCTGAAACAGGACATATATTTACAAACGGCCAGGTACTGGATCTGGATGTAGATGGAAACCTTGTATATATTGCCGATGGATGGGATGGTATGCGTGTAATAGATGTATCCAATCCATCAAATCCGTTTGAAACCGGATTTTTCGATTCTCCGGGATCAGCTACGGGTATTGCGGTCAGAGGTACTCTTGCTTATTTAGCAGATGGCTCCGATGGTTTACGGATTATTGATATTACTGATCCCTCTAATCCCCAGGAAATTGGATATCTTGATACTGACGGATGGGCATCAGGTGTATTTGTTTCAGGCGATTATGCTTTTGTTGCGGATGATTATAACGGATTAAGGTTAATCAATATAGTGGAACCCACACTACCATTTGAAGTTAGTTTTGTTAATATGCAGATGGCTGCAGATGTATATGTTGATAGTTCATATGCTTATGTTTCAGGAGGCATAGAAGGATTGAAAATTATAGATGTGTCTGATCCCTTCACTCCGGTTGAAGCCGGAAATTATGTTACCGGAGGTCTTGCCATCTCTTCAGCGGTTAATAATGGTTATGCATTTGTTGCTGATGGTGAGGACGGTATGTATATTATAAGCAATGATCTTGTAGTACCGGTTGAATTAATTTCCTTTACTGCAGATGCTGTCGCAGGTGATGTTGAATTAAAATGGACAACGGCAACTGAGGTAAATAATAAAGGTTTTGAGATTCAGAGAAATTATTTGAAATCAAATTCCGAATGGACAGAAATAGGTTTTGTCCGGGGAAATGGAACTACTGATAATCCCAAATCCTATTCATTTATCGATAATAAAGTTTCAAAGGGAACATATGGTTATCGCCTGAAGCAGATCGACTTCGATGGCACATTCAAGTATTTAAAAGAGATTGAAGTAAATGTAAATGCTCCTGCTCAGTTTTCTTTAAGCCAGAATTATCCCAATCCATTTAACCCGGGAACTTTAATAAAGTATCAAATAAACAGCCGGGAACCGGTAATCCTGAGGGTTTATGATATTTTGGGAAGAGAAATTGTGACACTTGTTAATGAAATAAAACAGCCGGGAAATTATGAAGTAAAATTTGATGGAAGTAATTATCCGAGCGGAATCTATATATACAAACTAACATCACCGGATTATATTATGGTGAAGAAAATGCTGCTCTTAAAATAAAGAGTCGAATTTTTTGTTGAAGAAATAATTTTCGGTGCTAAAAGTCTGGAGTTTAAAAGATTATTTAATAGTCTGAACCAGGATTGAGAAATCCAATTGATTATTAAGAATAAAAAATCCTGGTTCAGACAAGAAATCTAAAGAAGCGTGGTCACATTTGATCTATTATCCTGTTGAATATTGAGCTGGGGCGCATGACTGCTGCGGCTTTGATGTCATCAGGAAGGTAATAACCTCCGATATCAACAGGATGTCCCTGAATCGAAATTAGTTCATCAGCAATTTTTTGTTCATTCGCTTCAAGTTCTTTATACATTTTTAAGAACCTGGATTTCAATTCCTTATCTTTATCCTGTTCGGATAAAGCCTTAGCCCAATATAAAGCCAGGTAGAATGAACTTCCGCGGTTATCAATTTCACCTGCTTTCCGTGAGGGGTAGCGAGCTTTTTCAAGATATGATCCGACTGCGGTATCGAGCGTTTCGGCAAAAAGCTTTGCCCTGGCATTACCTGTTTTGTCAGCTATCATTTCCAGTGAAGGAACAAGGGCACAATATTCGCCTAATGAGTCCCACCTTAAATGGTTTTCATTCAGAAGCTGCTGAACGTGTTTCGGAGCAGAACCGCCGGCTCCGGTTTCAAATAATCCTCCTCCGTTTAAAAGAGGAACTATTGAAAGCATTCTTGCACTGGTGCCGAGCTCAAGTATCGGGAAAAGATCTGTAAGGTAATCACGGAGTACGTTTCCTGTAACTGAAATCGTATCTAGTCCTTTTCTCACTCTTTCAAGAGTAAACTTCATAGCATCGACAGGTTTCATGATTTTAATTTCAAGGCCTTTTGGGTCATGTTCCGGAAGGTATTTTTTTATTTTCGAGATAATTTCTCTGTCGTGAGCCCTATTCTCATCAAGCCAGAAAATTGCAGGAGTAGAAGATTCTCTTGCTCTTTTTACTGCTAGTTTTATCCAATCTTTAATAGGTTCATCTTTAGCCTGACACATTCTGAAGATATCCCCGTTTTCTACTTTTTGTTCGAGAAGAGTTTTGCCGGCTGAATTTACCACCCTGATTACCCCATCTCCTTTGGCTTCAAAAGTCTTATCGTGAGAACCATATTCTTCTGCTTTTTGCGCCATTAGGCCAACATTGGAAACTGCACCCATTGTTGAAGGATCAAACTGACCTTTTGCTTTTGCATCTTCAATGATCTCCTGGTACATTGTAGCATAGCAGCGATCAGGAATCATTGCGATGCAGTCCTGGAGTTCATCTTTGCGGTTCCACATTTTACCGCCGTCGCGCACAATGTTCGGCATTGATGCATCAACAATAACATCATTCGGAACGTGCAGATTTGTTTTGCCTGTTCTGGAATCCACCATTGCAAGCTGCGGACGGTAATCATAGACCTTATTTATATCGGCTTCAATTTCCTTCCTTTTTTCATCAGGAAGTTTCTTCAATTTTTCAAGTATATCCATTAATCCGTTATTTACATTTGCACCGATTTCTTTTAAAGTGCCGGCATATTTATCGAGAGCGTCTTTATAAAAAACTGAAACTGCGTGTCCAAACATAATAGGATCGGAAACTTTCATCATCGTTGCTTTAAGATGAAGAGAAAGCAGCACATTATCTTTTTTTGCTTCTTCAATTGTTTCCGCATAAAATTTTCTCAATTCCTTTACATTCATTAGCGCAGCATCGATTACTTCTCCTTTGAGAAGCTTAAGATTTTCTTTTAAAGTTGTGGCTTTACCATTTTTATCAAGATACTCAATTTTAACAACATCATCTTTATCGAGTGTAACCGATTTTTCCGTACCGTAGAAATCTTTCTGATTCATATGTGCAACACGTGTTTTGGATCCCGAGGCCGGCCAGGGCTTCATCATTTTATGAGGATGTTTTTTAGCAAACTTTTTAACTGATGCCGCTGCACGCCTGTCGGAATTACCTTCCCTGATCACCGGGTTTACTGCAGAACCAAGCACTTTTGCAAACCTGTCTTTCAGGGCTTTTTCCTCATCAGTTTTTGGTTCTTCCGCATAGTCAGGAATACAATATCCTTTCTCCTTTAATTCTTTTAAAGCTGCCTGTAGCTGAGGTGCTGTTGCACTGATATTCGGAAGTTTTATGATATTAGCTTCAGGATATTTAGTCAATTCACCGAGTTCAGCAAGAGCATCAGGTAACTTTTGTTCTTCTTTCAGTTTATCAGGAAAGTTAGCAATTATTCTTCCGGCAAGTGATATATCTTTTGTTACTATTTCAATTCCGGTATCTTTTAAAAAGGATTTAACGATAGGAAGCAAACTATAGGATGCCAAAGCCGGAGCTTCATCGGTTTTCGTCCAGGTTATTTTTGGTTTCATTTATCTTTCCCACTTTTAAAATGATTTGACAAGTATATTTAAAAAATGAGATGAAAAATAGCTAATATTTGATAATTATTAAATATAAGAATTTGAGAATTTACAAATTCACGAATTACAGAATTTTTAAAATGTCAGACTTTTTTTGAAGCATAATCTGGAATCAATAAAATCTGTGATCTATCCGAAAATCATTCTCATTTTTCACATAAATCTGACTTTTCTTCATAGACCGGATTTATTCATATAGTATTGCAATTAATTCTAAAAACTGTTCGTTGACTTTATTGCTCTGTAACCATATCTTTCGCTTCAAAATTTTTGAATCATCGGATTTTTACTCATCAGACTGGTTTAAGGGGAATGTGGTTAAGTCATTAATTGTACCAAATACCGACACAAAATAATTCCTCATTTGAGTGAGGCCGTTATGAGGCCGAAGTCACCTTTGTTATCCCTTGGTTGCCCTTAGTAAATCCTTCAATTTATAATCAATAAAAATCGGTAAAAATTACGGAAATTTTCATTTTTTGACCCGCTCAGTTCGCTTAAATCATAAAATATAAATTGACATTTCCCTGATACAATTCTTTCTAATTAATATATTGGCCCTTGATATTAAGTAGATTATCCTGTGCCGGTAACCCGGTATAAATAATTATGAGGCATTCCTGTTATCAAAAAATAAATTTTCATTTTTTACTCCCCATAAATACTACTAATTATTTGACAGGTGGTTTGACCTGCATAGGTTGAGCAGTTTCGCCTATATCAACCGGTTCTCCCATTTTACATTTACCATCAAACAATGCACCTTCTTTCACAACCAATGATTTGGTAAAAATATCGCCTTTGAGATTTCCTTTGGGATCCATAACCAGTCTGGTTTTTGCTTTCACAGTTCCTGTAACATCACCGCCGATTGCAATTACGTCGGCATTTATCCGTCCGTTCACTTCAGCATTTTCTCCTATTGTAACAGTTCCCTGGGAAAAAATATCTCCCTGTATTACTCCATCCACTCTTATATTTCCGTTGCTTTTTACTTTCCCTTCAATCCTTACCCCGAGACTAATTATTGTTGTCTCATCTGATTTCGGTTCTTCACGTGACAGGTTTTTTAACATGATGATTTTATCCTTTTATAATATTAGTAATTTAAAATATTCGTTTATTATATTCAGTAGTATGGAGAACAATTCATTTGCAATATACTTTTTTTGAATTAAAATTGTAATCCCTTTTTATTATTAAATCATAAAAAATGATAAAAAATATTATTATCCAAAAAAATTATGATTTTTCTACAATTTAATTAAAATCTGTCAGAAATATTAGTTATTGCCTCGGGATTGCTAAGACGTTAAGTGAATGGGGCAGATTTTTATTTAGCATTAAAGCTGAGGATGTATTTAGTACCTCCGTCATTTTCAAGGCTTATAGTTCCCGGGACCTGTTGCATCAAATTATTTATCAATTGTGTCCCCAAAGTAATATTAGAATTTAAATCAAAATCAGGAGCCAGGCCTATCCCATTATCTTTAATTACCAGCTTAACATTATGATCGGTATTAATTAAATCAACAGAAATCAAACCCATCTTATCATCAGGGAATGCGTGTTTAATGGAATTAGTCACGATTTCATTTACAATAAGACCGAGGTTGGTTGCCTGGTCCGGTCCAAGAAAAACATCTTCAGCATTTATCGTACATTGAACGCCCGGTGAACCAAACGAATCAATAATAACTTTCAGTAATTCAGTTAAGTAATCCTTAAAATTAATTTTTGAAAGATTCTCATTATTGTAAAGCAATTTATGTATGAGAGCCATACTGTTAATCCGGCTTTTACTTTTTGAAAAAATGTCAAGCATTTTTCTATCAGAAATCTGAGATGACTGAAGGTTCAGAAGACTTGAAACTATCTGCAGATTATTCTTCACCCTGTGATGAATTTCTTTTATAAGAATCTGCTTTTCGCGAAGAGAGGATAATAATTGTTCTTCATAAGCAAATCTTTCTATTGCCATTCCAAGCATATTGGCAACAGATTGGAAAAAGAATATGTCATCATTTGTAAATATTTTTTTTGTTTTTGAATGTGCATCAAGGACCCCATATGGTTTATCCACACCATAAATTATACAGCTTATGCAGCTCACGATATTATGATCGGATAAAATCGGCATAGAGTGAAACCTGAGATCGGTCGTGAGATCAGAAACTATGACCGGTTCTTTCACCGACAGAGTATAACCTGCAAGAGTATCAGGGTCTGCACTTAACTTTGTTTTACCGGAAAGTTCTTCATTCCATCCTATTCCCTCTATAATCAATAATTCCTTTTCACCCGGAAGAAGTTTTTGGATTTTGCAATAATCAATTTTAAGAGTCTTATAAATTAACTCAACTGTTTCTCTCAGGATTGCATTAAGATTATTGCCGGATAGTACATTCAAGCCAAAAACCGAAAGTGTCTCCTGCTGCTTAACCTTTTCTTTTAATGAACCTTCAAGATGTTTCCTTTGGTATACATCTGCAGCAAGCGGCATGAAAGCAATAAATAAAATGCATATAAAAATATGAATCATCTGAAGCGATAAATTTGAGGATTCCTTTATGGAAATATTTAAATAACCGAGAGATTGCCAGAGGGTAATCAGATAAAGAAACAGAATTGCTGTTGCGGTTTCTCGTGGACTGAAGCGCACTGCCAGGAAAATAATGAAAGGAATGGTCATAAAAATGAATGGAAATAATTGGGTCAGAGTTGGAATACCATCTACAAATGTATAATAAATAATAAATGAAATAAGAGACAGAACAAAAATAAATTCCAGGAATTTCCGGGGTTTCCATTCTATTTTATAATTATTTTTCCAGAGAATTAAAAATGGGGCTATGATTAATGCGCCCCCTATATCGCCGAGCCACCATGTAAGTCCTACCGGTAATACTGAGTTCAAGGTTATGAGTCCCGACAGGTATAGACATATGACGCCGACTGCCGCACTGACATAAGTTGCCACTATACCACTAAAAAAACTATACCTTACAACATCCAAAGGTCTGAAAAAAATATTTCTGTCTGGAATAAACAGATCTATAAAATAAACTGCTAGCACAGCTTCAATAGTATTTCCGCATGCAATTCCAAGTGAAGTGAAAAAAGAACCGTAAGTAGTCAGACTTACGAAGAAAGCTCCAAGAAAAACAGATGGCCAGACTTTATCCCCCAGGATATATAATGCAGCTATGGCAATCCCCGTCGGCGGCCAGACAGATGAAACACTCGGATCAATAAATGCCAAACCCAAACCAATTTTACCACCGACAAAGTACAATATAGCTATTGCAAATATCTTGAGTACGTGACTAATGTCGCCGGACTCTTTAAATTTAGCGGTTATTCTGGTGGCAATCATTGCTTTAAAATAATCTTTTTAGGTTAAACCAATTTAATATTTTGTAAAATGAGTATTAACACTATTTGAAAGTTTATTATAAAAATAATTGAATATGTAAAATTTTGAAAGTAATATAATTTCTGATTATTTATTTTGAATAAAAAAATCTTTTTTTCTGATTATGATTGAGTCAACATCGGCTTCTGGGTCCATATACCATAAATTAAATTAAAGTTAAAGTGATGTTCTCAAATAATATTTAATTTATCTTGATAGTGTAAAGAGCAGATGGAATGTACTTTGCACCGAGGGAAGTCCACAAATGATTCTGTTGTACAAAATTGATCGGGGAAAATTCTATTGCAATTTTTTTAATAGAAGGATCCATATCTGGTAATAATTCTTTTGTGAATACATTTCTTTCCCGGAAATAATCAACTACAGCAGATATGTACTTAAGTGCCATACCATAATTTTGATAATTAGCGGAAATTAGCACAGATAGATTGAGAGAAACTTCTGAACCATTATTCTGATTTGAAACTTTCAGAAAATTATTCTCTTCTATATTTACTAATGTTACGGCAAGTGTATTGTCTCTTACTGCAAGTGTGCCATCCGGTCTGACCAGATGAGATAAGATGATAGAGTCTCCGCCTGTAATATTCAGACCGGGCAATCTGCCGAGGTATTCGGCGAGGGAATTTTTAATAATCTCTAACGCTTTATAAATCATAATGAAACACAGTTTAATGTTAATTAATAGATTTAATAAGTCAGGAGACTATGACATATTCTTTGTAATCAAAAATAAATATTTGGAATGATGGAATATAAGAAGTTTATGGTAAAAGAATTATTTTAATTAAAGTCATATTTGCAAAGCTTAAAATTTCATTGAATGATACCACCGGCTGTAGTTTTTCCTAATGAAAGTGAACTTGCTTTCCCTTTTTTATTAAAAAACTCTGATCCATCTTAATTCTATGAATTTATAAGATTTTATACATTTTCTTACTTAAAATGATTGAACCGCCAAAATAATTGACAGAGTGAGCTATTTTTCGACATTTTATATAAGAAAATGAAAAAAAATTCTTGACTTTCGGGATTAAAATATGTTAATTTTGGGGAGTTGTGGGGAATTGTGGTGAATTTCTCCAATAAAGGTTAGCAATTTGTTTAGAGGCCAATATACATATTCCGTAGATTCCAAAGGAAGGATTAGCATTCCTGCAAAATTACGCCGTCAGCTGTCCCCTGAAGCCAATGATACTTTCGTCATGACGCAGGGGACTGATAGGTGTATTGATGTATATCCGATGGATCAATGGCAGCAATTTGAACAAAGACTTCTTAACCTTAATCCTTTTAAGCCCCAGGAATCAAAATTTATCAGAATGATTCTTCAGCATGCGACCGAAGATAAGCTGGATGCGCAGGCGAGAATTTTAATTCCACCGAACTTGCTTGAATATGCGAAAATTGAAAAAGAGGTTCTTATTCTCGGTGCACTAAAGAAGATTGAATTGTGGGATCCCAAAATCTATAAGGAATATATTGAGCAATCTTCTCAAACTTATGAAGAGATAGCTGCACAAGTTATGGCGTAGCGATGAAGTATCATCATACGCCCGTTTTATTGAATGAAAGTATGAATTACCTGATTACAGATAAATCGGGAAATTACTTTGATGCAACACTGGGATTCGGTGGACATACAGAAGCGATCTTAAAGAATTTGAGTGGAGACGCTTCACTGATTGCGACTGATGTGGATAAAGAAGCGTTTGCCTTCTCAAAAGAAAAATTTTATCTCGATAAGCGGATTAAGCTTTATAATTTTAATTTTTCTGAAATCGAATTAATTGCCAGGATAGAGTCGCTTAAGTCCTTTGACGGAATACTTGCAGATCTGGGAGTTTCTTCTTTTCAACTGGATAATCCGGAAGCAGGATTCACATATAGAGAGGAAGCAAAACTGGATTTGAGAATGGATAAATCTATTGTTGTAAGCGCTTCGGATATAATAAATTCTTTCTCGGAAGAAGATCTTGCCGACATTTTTTTTCGTTACGGTGAGGAAAGAAATTCAAGGAGAATAGCAAGAGAAATTGTTAAAAGAAGGAATGAATTTAAAATTGAAACTACGTCGCAGCTCAAAGAGCTTATTTCTAATGTCATTCCTTTAACAAATCAGAACAAGACATTCTCAAGAATATTTCAGGCATTGAGGATTTACGTAAATGATGAGCTGGGAGTATTAAAAACTTTTTTAGAAAAATCTGTTAGTCTCCTGAAAAAAGGAGGAAGGATCGTCGTTATTTCGTATCATTCACTGGAGGACAGAATTGTAAAGGAGACATTTAAGTATGAAACTCTTGACTGCATCTGTCCAAAGGAATTTCCAGTATGCCAGTGTGATAAAGAAAGAAGATTAAAAATATTAACGAAAAAACCCGTGACTCCTTCGGGCGAAGAAATTTTGGTTAATCCAAGAGCCAGGAGCGCAAAATTGAGAGCAGCAGAGAAAGTATGAAAAGAGGATCAAAGCCATTTCTTTTTTTCAGTATTTTGCTTTTTACGGCTTTCATTGTCCTGGTGCTTTTTTATGTGGGGATAAAATTAAAATGTGAGGAACTTACCAAAGAAAAAATACTTGGGGAGAAACAGCTTGACCTGAAAAAAAATTCTCAGGTTAATCTGTCTGTAAAGAATCAGTTTCTTTCATCTGAGGAAAGGATAACCGGTATTGCAGAGAAAGAGCTTGGCATGATAAGAGGCGGAATGTCAGTTCTGAAAATTGAAGTAAGTAAACAGAAAATTGAAGATATTGAATCCAGGCTAAAGGAAAAATATGAATAACCGGAGAGTTCTGCTAATAGTATTATTTGCCTTTATCAGCTTCATTATTCTTGTCATAAAACTGATTGATGTGCAGATAGTCAAAAGTGAGGAGCTCAGATACTATGCCGAAAGACAACAGACATCAGTTGAAAAGATCAGAGCAGAACGCGGGCTGATTTATGACCGGAATAATTCACTTCTTGTATACAACCGGGATGATGTTTCTTTTTATGTAGACCTCAGGATGACTAAACCCGCTGACAAAACCAGGATTGCAGAAAAATTCTCATCAATCTTTGGAAATACAAAAGCCTATTACCTGAAATTAATGAATTCCGGAAAAGGAAATGTCTGTCTGGAGAAAAAAGCATCCGGTGAAAAAGCCATCCTTTTGAAAAATTTCAGAATGCAGTCGATATTTACCCGTGATGATCCCACCAGAATTTATTATTATAAAAATCTTGCTTCGCACTTACTTGGATATGTTAACAGCAATTATGAAGGAATAAATGGTATCGCCGGTACATATAATGATGTATTATCCGGTGAAGACGGTGCCATGCTTGTGGAAAGAGATGCAATTGGAGATATGATAACAGTTGAAGAAGAACAGACCAAACCTGCCGTGCCGGGGTTGAATATTATACTTACAATTGATAAAGCCTACCAGTCAATACTCGAAGAAGAATTAGCAAATGGAGTTAAGCAATATGAAGCCTCGTCGGGCGTCGGAATAATAATGGATCCTAATACAGGCGAGATTCTGGCCCTTGCAAACAATGCAGATTATGATCCCAATGAATACTGGGATTATTCTGATGATCAGAGAAGAGACAGAGCAATAACAGACACCTATGAACCTGGTTCAACTTTTAAATCTTTTACTATGGCTGCTCTTATTGACAGGAACCTTTGTAATGAAAGTGAGAACATCTTTGTTGAGAACGGTCGTTATAAAGTTAAATCGACATATATCAGTGACACACATGAAAATGCCTATCTAACAGTAAAGGGAATTCTTGAGCAATCAAGCAATATAGGAATTTCAAAACTGGTTCAGAGGATTGATAATGAAGAGTATTACAAATATTTAAGAGGATTCGGATTTGGTAATTATACTTCAATCCCTCTTCCCGGAGAAGCAAAGGGAACCTTGAAAAAACCGGATCAGTGGGGGAGCCTTACTAAAACATTTATGTCATTTGGATATGAAATTGCTGTAACACCGCTTCAGCTTATCACTGCTTACTGTGCTATTGTAAACGGTGGAATTCTTTATGAACCGAAGATTGTTCTTAGGGAGGTCAGCAGGGATGGAAAAATAATTGTAAATAATTCCCACACAAATGTAAGAAGAGTCATCTCCGAATCCACTTCATCCAGACTGAGAAAAATGCTGTTAGGAGTTGTTGAAAACGGAACAGGTAAAAATGCAAGAATTGAGGGAGTTTCTATTGGAGGTAAAACCGGAACTTCACAAAGGCTTATCGATGGAAATTATTCAAAAGAACAATATAATTCATCCTTTATAGGATTCTTTCCTGCAGATCATCCGGGAATTGTCTGTCTGATTCTTTTAAATTCTCCTAAAGTAGGCAGATACGGCGGACTTGCTGCGGCTCCTGTTTTTAAAAATGTAGCACTGCGAATAATTGAACGTGATAAAGATTTGCTAAAGCCGCCTTCTGAGGAATCGATTGATGATGGATTGAAAATTGTAAATACCAGGAATACAAATAACAATAATATAAGTTACTCAAATGTTTCTAACCGGATGCCAGATGAGAGCATGATTTCGGATTGTATACAGAAAAAAGTAATGCCTGACCTGAGTAATTACTATATAAAGGATGCAATATCTATTTTATCAAAACTTGGTATAAAATACAGAATTAAAGGCACAGGTTTAGTCTTGTCACAGAGTATCACTCCCGGGACAGGGATAAAGAAAGGGCAGGTATGTGCACTTACCTGCAGAGAGATTTCGGTTAGTGGTACGGCGGTTTATTGATGGAGTTGACTGAATTAATTAATGGTTTGCATGTAATTCAGGCAGCAGGTAATGTGCAGCGTAAAGATGTGACAGGAATATTTTATGATTCACGAAAGGTTAAAAAAGGTTCAGTTTTTATTGCAATTAAAGGATTTAATGTTGATGGTCATAAATACATTATTGATGCAATAAATAAAGGTGCAATAGCAGTTGTTCTTGAAGATAATGAAGCCGTTCCCGATGAAATGTTTATTCATTCAGAAACAGCTAAAATACTGGTGAAAAATTCACGGATAGCTCTTGCAGAATTATCAAAAGAATTTTATAAAGATGTAACCGGCAAAATTAAACTTATTGGAATAACAGGAACAAAAGGAAAAACGACCACTTCATACATAATAAAAAGTATACTTGAAACAGCAGGAATAAAAACAGGATTATTAGGAACGATAGCAAATTATATAGGAGATAAAAAAATAGATTCTTCTCTTACTACGCCTGAGTCAAATGACCTGAATGAACTTTTGTTTGAGATGTACAAAAATAACTGCAGATATGTAGTAATGGAAGTATCATCTCACGCTCTCGCGCTGCATCGTGTCCACGGCCTCAGGTTCTCAGCGGCTTTGTTTACGAATATCTCCTCAGATCACCTCGATTTTCATGAAAATTTTGAAAATTATCTTTTAGCTAAAAAGAAATTATTTGACAATCTGAGTTCGTCTGCATTCGGTGTATACAACGCTGATGATAAATCTTCCCCAAAGATCATCGAAAATAGAGTGGCTCCTCTATATTCACTTGGTAAGATGCCGGGTGCAGACTTTTTTATAAAAAGCATATCCTACGACCTCAATGGTACTCACTTTACAACAGTAAATAATAATAAGAATTATTCAATATCCACATCCCTTGTTGGGGAATTTAATGCCTATAATGCAGCTTTCGCGTTTGCTGTTACCACTTTATCGGGAATAGATCCCGGAGCGGCAATTGAAGGAATTAAAAAAACTCCGCAGGTTCCCGGAAGATTTGAAATGATAAAGAAAGAGGAAAAAAAGGTAATAATAGATTACTCGCATAATGCCGATAGTCTTGAAAAAACACTGCAGGCAATTAGGAATATAGTGGGAAATAATAAACAAGTTTACACTGTTTTCGGCTGCGGGGGAAACCGGGATAGAACAAAAAGACCTTTTATGGGAAGGATTGCTTCAGAGTTTAGTGATAGAGTAATTATTACTTCGGATAATCCCAGAAACGAAAACCCTTTTGATATTATAAAAGAAATTGAAGCAGGTATCATTACCAAAAATTATGAGATTATAGAAGACAGAGAAGAAGCGATTAAAACAGCTATTAAAAAAAGTGAACCTGATGCCGTAATTCTTATTGCCGGAAAAGGACACGAGACGTATCAGGAAATTAAAGGAGTCAGGAAACACTTTTCGGATAAGGAAGTGGCTGAAAAGTATTTGAGTATATGAAAAGGATCGGATTAACGATTAAAGATTTATTTGATTTGGATTCAGCGGTTATATATAACCCTGATGATATAAAAACAATAAGAAATGTATCGATTGATTCAAGGAATATTTCAAATGACTGTTTATTCATTGCGCTTAAAGGTGATAGGTTTGACGGACACGATTTTATCGGAGATGCCGTTGCTAACGGCGCTATTGCCCTGTTAATAGACAGGAAAAAATTAAGTAATGTAAAAGATTATGACATTCCGGTAATAACAGTCGATGATCCGATAATAGCATTAGGAAATTTAGCAAGGTGCTGGAGAAAAAAATTAAGTACTAAAATAATCGGAATAACCGGTAGTATAGGTAAAACATCAACAAAAGAGATGGTCGCTATGCTATTAAGTACAAAATACAGAGTCAACAAAACAATCGCCAATTATAACAATCATATTGGCGTTCCGCTTACTCTGTTCAGCACCAATGAGAAGCACGATGTTCTCGTTGCAGAGCTGGGCACAAATCATTTTGGTGAAATTGAATATACGGCAAATATTGCAATGCCTGATTATGCGATGATTACTAATATCGGTGAGTCCCATCTTGAATTTTTTCTTAATAAAAAAGGAATTTTGAAAGAAAAATCCGCTGTTTTTCAGGTTACTGCTAAAATGGATGGGACTCTTTTTGTAAATAATGATGATAGATTGATAAAAGAAGAAGCAAAGAAATATAAAAAGAAAATTACCTACGGATTTAATTCAGACTCTGCAGTAAGAGGGGAGGTAATAGGATATTCAGTTGACGGACGTCCTGAAATTGAGATCACTTACAAAAAAAATAAACTTAAAGTCGATATTCCTACATATGGAGAAGCAAATGCCAAAAATTTTCTGGCTGCAGCGGCGGTCGCCTTCACTCTTGGCTTATCTGTAAAGGAAATTTCGAAAGGTCTGCAGAAGCTTGGCAGCATTGAAAAGAGACTCAATGTAAAAAGGAAAAAGGATTTTATTTTAATTGACGATACATATAATGCAAGCCCGTCATCAATGAAGGAAGCAATGAATCTTGCAGGAAGAATTAAAATTCACAGGAAGAAAATAGCAATTCTGGGGGATATGTTTGAACTGGGGGAAAAAGGTCCGGAATTGCACAGGAAACTGGCAGCATCAATTAAGTTAAATAAATTTGATTCCGTTTACCTTACAGGGAGCTTGATGAAAAATCTTTATGAGGAATTAAAGAAGTCAAATGTCGAAACAAAATATTTTAACAACAGGAAAAGATTGAATACTTTTTTATACAAACAGAATTTTTCAGATTCGGTTATTCTTGTTAAAGGTTCACGAGGGATGAAAATGGAAGAATTTGTCAAAACTATTGAAGAAAAGACCGGGAAATAATGCTCTATTTTTTATCGGAATATATTAATAAAGTTTTTAATCCTCCGGGATTTGATGTATTCAGGTTTATTACTTTCAGATCTGCTTTAGCGGCAATTACCGCCCTGATTCTGTCATTTTACCTTGGACCCAAAATTATTCGCAAACTGCAGGATAAACAGATTGGAGAAGCGAAAAAGGTTGACGGGCCAAAATTCCATTGGTCGAAAGCAGGTACACCCACAATGGGAGGATTAATAATAATACTTTGTGTGGCTGTACCGGTGATTCTATGGTCGAACATATTAAGTATTTATATCATTCTTATTCTCGCTGGAACTATCTGGCTTAGTGCAGTAGGATTTCTTGATGATTATCTTAAAGTAGTTAAAAAGCTGCCGAACGGTTTGATTGCAAGATATAAACTTCTCGGACAGGTTATAATCGGGTTGGTTGTTGGTTCTGTTATTTATTTTTCACCTCAATTCGAAGGTATACATTCATTAACTACTGTTCCTTTTCTCAAGAATGTTAATTTTGATTTTTCTTATTTCTATATACCGGTTGTAGTATTTATCATTACAGCAACTTCCAATGCTGTTAATTTGACAGATGGACTTGACGGGCTGGCAATCGGGGTCATTACAATCGTGATGCTGACACTCGCGATAATAAGTTATGTTAGCGGGAACTCAATCTTTTCTAATTATCTTAATATAATTTATTTACCCGGTGCCGGAGAACTCACAGTTTTTGTGTCAGCATTGGTAGGTGCATCTTTGGGCTTTCTTTGGTTTAATTCATATCCCGCCCAGGTTTTTATGGGTGATACTGGTTCACTTGCACTTGGAGGTGCTTTCGGAATACTGGCAGTGCTGATTAAAAAAGAATTGTTAATTCCCATTCTGGGCGGAATTTTTTTCCTCGAAACAATTTCAGTAATAATTCAACGTGTGTATTTCAAAATTACCAAAAAGAAATACGGAGAAGGAAAAAGAATTTTTAAGATGGCTCCGATACATCACCATTTTGAAATGATGGGTCTGCCTGAGCCTAAAATAGTAATAAGATTTTATATAGTGGCAATCATACTTGCTATTATAAGTTTGGCATCCTTCAAGATAAGGTAGAAAAAATGAATTTCGCTGGAAAAAATATAAC
Organism: Ignavibacteriaceae bacterium; assembly: GCA_035456745.1. GTDB lineage: Bacteria > Bacteroidota > Ignavibacteria > Ignavibacteriales > Ignavibacteriaceae > DATFVA01. Next base: position 1,962 of record DATICR010000079.1, on the reverse strand, counting down.
TGTTGTTGGAGCAAAAAGAAGCGGGGTAGGAGCCGCTAAATTAATAAAAAGATTTGGTGGCAAACCTTTTGTAACGGATTCCGCCACCGGTACGATGCTTAATGAATTCATCGAAATGCTGAAAGCGAATAATATTGAGTATGAAACCGGAATACATTCTGAAAAAGCATTTGATTGCGAATTGATGGTGGTAAGCCCCGGAGTACCTTCAAATGCTGAAATAATAAAATCCGCCAGGGAGAAAAAAATAAAAATTATAGGTGAGCTTGAACTTGCTTCATCCGTCTGCAGAGGAAATATTATCGCCATAACCGGTACAAATGGAAAAACAACTACAACTAGTCTATGCGGCCATTTGTTTAACACCTGCGGCAAGAAAACATATGTTGCAGGCAATATCGGAGTTGCATTTTCCGAAATTGCATCTGATATCAAGGAAGATGAATTTGTTGCTCTCGAGGTTTCCAGTTTTCAGCTTGATCTGATAGAAAACTTTAAACCTAAAATAGCTATGATATTGAATATTACTCCGGATCACCTGAACCGCTATGAATATAAGATGGAAAATTATATCACGTCAAAACTTCAGGTGTATAAGAATCAGGACGAAAGTGATTTTCTGATCTTGAATAAAGATAATGATACCTTGATGGATTCTGTAACCCCTCATAAAAGTAAATCATATTATTTCTCTTTAAAGGAAACATTGAATAACGGTACCTATAATTTCGGTGATGATATCTTTTTTAATGAAGATAGTAATCTGAAATTCAACTGTCTGGTATCCGATATTAATCTTCTGGGAGAACATAATGTAGCTAATTCTATGGCAGTAATTACCGCCGCAAAAATATTCGGATTGGATAATGATAAAATCATCAAAGCTTTAAGAACCTTCGAGGGTGTTGAACACAGGCTTGAATTTGTCAGAGAGATTGAAGGAGTTAAGTATATAAATGATTCTAAGGCTACAAATGTTGACTCGGTCTGGTATGCACTAAAAGGATTGCCGGGACAAATTTTCCTTATTCTTGGAGGACAGGATAAAGGGAATGACTATAATCAGATACGTCAGCTTGTATTGGAAAAGGTAATTAAGATTTATGCTATTGGTTCTTCAGCTGATATAGTATTTAATTTCTTTCACAGAGACATTAAGGTTGAAGTTAAACAAACGATGGAAGATGTGATACATGCTGCAAATCTTGAGGCGAGACCCGGAGATATCGTACTCTTGTCACCGGCCTGCGCCAGTTTTGATATGTACGATAATTATGAACATCGTGGAAAAGTTTTCAAGGAAGCTGTAAATAAATTATAATGAAGAAGCTGTCGCTTACAATATTTTTAGATGCATTTGTCTTAACCCTTTTGGGATTGGTGCTTGTGATGAGTGCAAGCAGTACATATAGTGCATTTAAATTTGATAGTTTGTTTTACTTGTTCAACTCCCATTTCTTTAAGGTTGTTGCAGGAATAATTTTCATGGTTGTTTTTGCAGTAATTCCTTATGAATTATATAAGGGTATCAGCAAGTATCTCCTTACAGCTTCCGTAATCATACTTATTTTGACTTTGATATTTGCTCCTGATATAAAAGGTGCGGGAAGATGGATCAATCTCGGCTTTCTTACATTTCAGCCTTCTGACCTGGCCCGCTTCGCAATAATTATTCATTTGTCGGCATTAATTGAGCGAAAAGGGAAAGAGGTTGAGAATCTTAAAAACGGATTCGCATATTTGTTCTTCTGGGTAATAGTAGTTGCAGGTTTAATTTTCATTCAACCGAATCTCAGTAACGGTATTCTGGTATTGATTATTTCAGTGATGATCATGTTTGTCGGCGGTGCAAAGTTAAAGCATATTCTGGGTTCAATTAGCATCTGTGCAATAATGGGCGGAGCAGGGGCAATGATTTTCGCTCATTCACGTGAACGTATAATGACATTTATCCATAGTTTC
>DATICR010000078.1:0-2799 GCA_035456745.1 Ignavibacteriaceae bacterium | reverse complement strand
AATCATTCCACACAAACGCATACAATATTTTCGAAGCACCATTGATTTCAAATTTATCCAATGCCTCTTTCATTTGAAGAAGTGTTCTGTTAAAGCGGGATGCAATCCATCTATCGGCAAAATCAATATATTCAGTCACCGAATTTTTATCAAATGAGATTGACTCACGGTTCATCAGAAGGAATCTTCCGGCATTCCAGATCTTATTGGCGAAATTTCTTCCGAGCTCGCATTTTTCTGTACTAAACAAAACATCCGCTCCCATAGGAGCGAGATAAATTACAGTAAACCGGAGTGCATCAGCGCCATAATCCTTTATTACATCAAGGGGATCAGGAGAATTACCGAGGGATTTACTCATCTTTTTTCCCTGCAAATCTCTGATCACCGATGTAAAATAAACATCACTGAAGGGAATATCATTTTTAAAATGCATTCCCGCCATTATCATACGTGCAACCCAGAAGAAGATTATATCAGGAGCGGTGATAAGAGAATCAGTAGGATAATAATAATCCTGTTCCTCCTGAGTTCTGAATACCGCGTGAGCCCACAGCCAGCTTGACGCCCAGGTATCGAGGACATCCTCATCCTGCCGCAGATTTGTTGATCCGCAGTGCGGGCATTTATCAGGCTGTTCAGCAGAGACAATCGGATTTTTACATTCAAGAGTACAATGATCATCGCCCACGCAATACCACACAGGAATTCTATGACCCCACCACAGCTGCCGTGATATACACCAATCGCTTATATTTTCCATCCAGTGCTTATAAGTCTTGACCCAGTGATCGGGATAAAATTTTACCTTACCCTCCTCGACAACTTTAAGTGCAGGCCGTGCAAGATCCTCCATTTTCATAAACCACTGTTCCGAAAGGTAAGATTCCACAGGGACTCCTCCTCTATCCGAATAACCTATTTTTGTCTCATAGTCCTCTATCTTTTCCAGCAGTTTAAGATCTTCCATTTTAGAGATAACCATTTCACGAACCTCATAGCGATCGTAACCAATCATTTCTTCCGGAACATTACCATTTGTAGTTGCATCTTCATTAAAAATATTTATCGATTCAAGGTTATGCCGTTTTCCCATTTCATAATCATTTACATCGTGAGCGGGAGTAACCTTCACGGCGCCCGTGCCGAATTCCATATCAACATAATCATCGGCAAAAACAGGAATCTCCCTGCCGACAATAGGGAGGACGACCATTTTACCAATCAGATCTTTATATCTGGCATCACCTGGATTAACGGCGACACCCGTATCCCCCAACATCGTCTCAGGGCGGGTTGTAGCTACAATTACATATTTATCACTATCTTTAACGGGGTATTTAAAATACCACAGCTTCCCGTTTACATCTCTATAATTTACCTCTTCATCAGAAATCGCGGAGCGTGTAGCCGGATCCCAGTTGACCATTTTATAGCCGCGGTAAATTTTCCCTTCATTATACAATTGAACGAACGCATTTACAACCTCCTTATAATAATCATCATCCATCGTAAAGCGTTCGCGGTCCCAATCGCAGCTAACGCCGAGTTTTTTCAGCTGCTGAATAATAATTCCGCCGTATTTTTCCGTCCATTCCCAGCAATACTTTAGAAACTCTTCCCTGCCGATCTGTTTTTTATCAATATTCTGTTCCTTAAGGAAACTAGTAACCTTAGTTTCCGTTGCTATTGAAGCGTGGTCTGTACCGGGAACCCAGCAGGCATTAAAGCCCTGCATTCTTTTTGTCCTTATAAAAATATCCTGTATCGTATTATTCAGTATATGGCCCATCGTAAGCATACCCGTAACATTAGGAGGCGGGATTACGATAGTATAAGGTTTTTTATTCTCATCGATTTCCGAATGAAACAATTTATTCTCAAGCCAGAACTTATACCATTTATCTTCCACCGAAGCAGGGTCATAAGCTTTAGGAATTCCGGTCTCAGGCATCAATTTCCTTTAATTTTAATTGATTTTAAGATGCAAATATAATCAAATTTTAAGTGAAGGAGTGGCAGAAGTTTTAGCACTAAGCCAGGATCCGAAATCCGAACCAGCGATGTTCGCATGGTTGCATGGTAGCATGGCTGCATGCCATTGAGTACCATATCAGTAAATTTGAATTGCTATCATAAGATCTTAAAAATATATTCCAAATATCCTGAACCTAGCAGGGGTTCAATTATTGTTTAATTAATTTCTGGGCTGTCACCGTCCGCATCAGTTTTAGAATCCAAACCGTGACAGCATTCAAATTAAGCAGAAGAACCCCGCAGATTATGCCATATGGCAATGGATATCATTATTGTATAATAATCAAATTACATAAAATATTTTCTGCACTTACACGTCTATAGAATAAGAAACCGGACAATTCATTATGTGCAATTTCGAGGATAATCATGGAAATCATCATTTTAAAAACAAACATCAAATCCAGGGAAGAATTCAGATGGATCAAAAGCAGTCTCAAAAACCTATATCCAATAGAAGAATGCACCATTGATCTTGAAGACACCGACAAAGTTGTAAGAGTAACCGGTGAAAATTTAAGAATGGAAGAAGTCGTCAACGGAATCAGCAGTCTCGGTTTCGCCTGCGAAGAACTCCCCGGATAAATCCATTGAATTGACGAACTTGTGTTTCCTTTGTGTTACGTTTGCAGGTAAAAATCCTCAATCTATCTTGTTCTAAGATTTCAATCCTCAATCGTCAATGTAATTTGATTTCGTTTTCCAATTTTCCTACCTTTGTCCACATTAAAATTTTTAATGAGTGATCAGAATGTACAGAGG
>DATICR010000077.1:0-23700 GCA_035456745.1 Ignavibacteriaceae bacterium | reverse complement strand
TGGACTACGGTGAGTACGCAAAATTCCGTCGTAAAATAATATTGAATGAATAGAGGGAGGAATAAAAATGAGAGAAGTTGCTGTAATTGGTGCCGGAATGACAAAGTTCGGAGAGCTCTGGGGAAAATCTATTAAAGATATTTTTGTGGAAGCTGCTTTGGAAGCTATTAACGATGCCGGTGTTGATCATATTGATTCAATGTATGTGGGAAGTATGTCAGGAGGTTTATTTGTCGGCCAGGAACATCTTGGAGCAGTAATGGCAGATTATCTTGGAGTAACTCCTATTCCGGCTACACGTGTTGAATCTGCATGTGCATCCGGAGGTGTTTCGTTCAGGCAGGCTTATCTTGAAGTTGCTTCAGGACAGAGTGATATTGTACTTGCCGGCGGCGTCGAGAAGATGACCGACGGTGCAGAGGTAACTGAAGCATTGGCTACCGCAGCCGATCAGGAATATGAGGTATACCAGGGTGTTACATTCCCCGGATTATATGCAATGATTGCTAATGCTCATATGCATCAATATAAAACTACAAGAGAACAGCTTGCTGCGGTTGCTGTAAAAAACCACAGAAACGGGTCAAAAAATCCGAATGCTCAGTATCGCTCTGAAATTTCGATAGATTCTGTACTAAAATCTACTCTTGTTGCAGATCCACTAAGACTGCTTGACTGCTCTCCCGTAAGTGACGGCGGAGCTGCAGTAATTCTTTGTTCTATGGATATAGCAAAAAAATTTACTGACACTCCAGTCAGGGTCAGAGTTTCCGCACAGGCTTCTGATACTATCGCCCTGCACAGCAGAAGAAGTCTGACAACTCTCGATGCAGTTGTAAAAGCAGCTGAGAAGGCATATAAATTAAGTGGACTGAAACCATCTGATATAAATTTCGCAGAAGTGCACGATTGTTTTACCATTGCAGAAATTGTCGTTAGTGAAGACCTCGGATTTTTTGATAAAGGGTGCGGAGGAGCAAGTGTTCAGGAAGGTTTGACTTCACTTGAATCGGGAACAATACCTATAAATACGAGCGGTGGATTAAAATCAAAAGGACATCCTGTCGGAGCAACCGGGATAGCCCAAATCATTGAGCTCTACGAACAGCTTCAAGGTAAAGCAGGAAGCAGACAAGTTAAAAACGCTCATATAGGAATGGCCCAGAACATGGGTGGTTCCGGGGCAAGTTGTGTAATTCATATATTGGAGGCAATATGATTAGTCCAAGATATTTCAGAGAAATACCTCAGCGTTACAGACTTGAAGCAGGCCGCTGTAAAAAATGCGGAATAGTTTATTTTCCTCCGCGTCAATACTGCGGTGAATGTAAATCAAAAGAATTTGAAACCGTAAAGTTGTCAGATACAGGCAAGCTTCTGACTTACACAATAATCAGGATTGCTCCTTCGAATTTTTCAAAGGAGACTCCTTATGCCGTAGGTATTATTGAATTAAATGACAGTGTAAAATTAACTGCCCAAATTACAGATGCCGACCTCAATAATTTAGAGATTGGTCAGAATGTTAAATTGGTTTTTCGCAAAATACAGGATGAAGGAAAATCAGGACTTCATTGCTATGGCTATAAAGCGGTTGTAATTTAAGTTCATATCATATATTTTTCTGAATCATTTGAATTATCATTATGTGATTTAGAAATTAAAAAAGAGACAAAGTTTTTGTTATTAAAACTTAAATTTTGTCTCTATTTTTATTCCTATCAAGAAAACTTCGCATCTTTAAGTCGAATACTAAAATTGCTATGAAAGAATAATTTTCAGGTGTCAACTGGTATACTGGTGAAGCAAATTAAAATCATGAAACTTTTCAATATTTTCCACTATATTATTATTTTTTATAAAATTTAACATTCACGGAGACCTTTAATTGAAAGATAAAATTCGTATAGCTTCAGGACAGGGATTCTGGGGTGACCTCATTGAAGCACCATATTATCAGGTTACAAAAGGAAATATTGATTACCTGGTAATGGACTATTTAGCTGAAGTAACAATGTCAATTTTACAAAAGCAAAAAATTAGAAATCCGAACCTGGGATATGCACGTGATTTACCTGATTTAATGAAACGTATCCTGCCTATATGCATGGAAAAAGGGATAAAGGTAATTACAAATGGCGGCGGAGTAAATCCCGTGTCATGTGCTGATGCAATTCTTGATATTGCAACAGGTATGAATATCAGAAAACTTGACATAGCTGTAGTGACAGGTGATGATATACGCGATAAAATTAATGAAATTATATTAGGGGGATGTGAATTAAATAATATGGATACAGGCGAATCGATTATCCCCTATAAAGATAAACTGGTTAGTGCGAATGTTTATTTCGGAGCAATGCCGATTGTCGAGGCATTGAAAAAGGGGGCTGATATTGTTATTACCGGGAGAACGACTGATACAGGACTTACACTTGCCCCGATGATTTATGAATTCGGGTGGGATAAAAACAATTATGATTTAATGGCTGCCGGTACCGTTGCAGGGCATATTCTTGAATGCGGGGCGCAGTCTTCAGGCGGTAATTTTCTTGGAGATTGGAAATCTCTGGAAAATATGGCGGAGGTTGGGTTCCCAATTGCAGAAGCATATCCCGATGGAAATGTTATTATTACCAAGCATTCCGGAACTGGCGGAAAAGTCACTTTCGAAACCGTCGCTGAACAATTGGTGTATGAAATCGCTGATCCGGCTTCTTATATTACTCCGGATTGCGTGGCTGATTTTGCCTCTATTAAGCTCGAAGATTTAGGTAATAACAAGGTAAAAGTCTACGGGGTTAAAGGAAAGAAGGCTACAGATTTTTATAAAGTTTCCTGCTCTTATGCCGACGGATATACAACTTCCGGTTCTTTAACATATTCCTGGCCGGATGCTTTATCAAAAGCGCAGGCTGCTGATAAAATTTTGCGGAAGAGACTGGAGAATTTAAATCTTCACTTTGATGAAATCAGAACTGAATTTGTAGGATACAATTCAACTCATGGTCCTCTGGCAGTTAAAATTGATGAGGACAAAATAAATGAGGTAATGTTAAGAGTTGCTGTTCGTTCAAAGGATTTTGAAACCATAAAACGTTTCGGAATGGAAATAGCTCCCCTGATATTGACAGGTCCTCCAAGTGTTACGGGTTTTGCAGGAGGCAGACCAAGACCTAGTGAAGTGATTGCTTACTGGCCGGCGTTAATGCCTAAAAAATTAGTTCAACCCCGGGTTAAAATATTGGAGTTAAAACAATGAAAATAAGATTATTGGATATTGCACATGGCAGAAGCGGGGATAAAGGCGATGCGGCCAATGTTGGTATTATTGCTTATGATGATAGAGGTTATGAAATAATCAAAAAATATCTGACAATAGAGCGAGTTAAAAAACATTTTGAAGGAATTTGTTTCGGTGAAGTTGAGAGATATGAACTTCCCAATATCAGAGCACTAAATTTTATTCTGAATAAAACTCTCGGAGGAGGCGGTACTGTTTCACTTAAATATGATGCTCAGGGAAAAACACTTGCTGCTGCTTTGCTGAGAATGGAAATAGATGTTGAGAATTAAACTGATGTGTGATTTACCTACTATCTGCAAAATTGAATGAAGGATGAAAGAATATATGTAGGGATGGTGATGGATTAATGATTGATTAATTAATTGAGTGAATGATTGAATGAAAGAATTATTTTATATTTATTTTGAAATAAGAGGAGTTAACTTTTATGTACGAAGAAGAATTAAAGACACTGAATGAATATAGGACCAGAATTGATACATTAAGAGGTTATCTTTGACGTCGATACAAAAGATTCCAAAATAAAAGAGCTACAGAACCTTACTGCTCAACCCGGTTTCTGGAATGATCAGATTGAAGCTCAGAAAATTCTTCAGGAAATTAAAAATCTCGAAACGTGGGTTATTCTCTGGAAAGAGCTCGATAAAAAAGCTATCTCACTAAACGAATTCATTCAGCTTGCTGAATCAGAAATGGATGATTCATTTCGCGACGAAATAGAGAATGAATTAAATTCTCTTAAGATTTCGATTGAAGAAGCAGAGTTTAGGAACATGCTCAGCGGGAAAGATGATGATAAGAATTGTATCCTTTCCATTCATTCCGGAGCCGGTGGAACAGAAGCTCAAGATTGGGCTGAAATGCTGATGAGAATGTATCTCCGATGGGGAGAGCAGAATAATTATAAAATGAATATTATAGATTTGCTTGAAGGAGACGGGGCGGGAATAAAAAGTGTTTCAATAGAAGTTCAGGGTGAATTTGCCTATGGTTATCTAAAAGCTGAGAACGGTGTTCACAGACTTGTAAGGATATCTCCCTTTGATTCTAATAAAAGAAGACATACTTCATTTGCATCAGTATTTGTTATCCCTGAAGTGGATGATACAATCGAGATAGAAATAAATCCTGCAGATCTTCGTGTTGATACATACAGGTCCGGTGGAAAAGGTGGACAAAATGTTAACAAAGTTGAAACAGCTGTTCGAATTACACATATTCCTACCGGCACCGTAGCTGCCTGTCAGAGTGAAAGATCTCAGCTTCAAAATAGAACTAATGCTATGAAACTTTTAAAATCAAAACTCTACCAGATTGAAAAAGAAAAACAGGAAGCAGAGCTTAATGAAGTTGAAAAAAGCAAAATGAAAATTGAGTGGGGCAGCCAGATACGCTCGTATGTATTTCATCCTTATAATATGGTAAAAGATCACCGCACAGACGTCGAAACTTCTGATGTACAGGCAGTAATGGATGGTGATATTAACCGTTTTATTAAAGCATTTCTGATGAAGTTTAGTCAGAATTAAAATTATTGTGTATCTTGAAGTAGATAAAAATTTTCTGCAAATTGTTTTAGGATTTTTGATTTATCTATTTGTCTTTATACGGTTGCTTTAAGAGGCAGTAATGATAATTTTTGTACAACGGATTTTGCTCATCTTATTTGTCATACTTTTTATTCCATTATGTAGCTTAGCCCAATCAGACGCTACTATTATTCTGCATAATCATCAATCCACTGTTGCTGATAATTCGGTTATTAAAATAGACTCCTCCAATTTTTTTCTTAGAGATTCTGTAATGACCGCCGCAGTCCTCTCCCCAAAAAGTAGTATCAATCTGGCAAGGTTAAGTATAGTTGGTGGTATTGCTATCACTGCATTAGGTGGAATTTATTATAGATGGAAAACTGCCTGGTGGAGTAATGGTACAACCAAATTCCATTTCTATTACGATCCAGGATATGCTGTAAATGTGGATAAAATCGGACATATATATGGAGGGATTTTATTTGCTGAATGTTTCGGAGCTGGACTTAAATGGTCAGGTTTTGATAGGGAATCATCATTATTGTACGGGGCAGTTTTCAGTACCCTCGTTTATACCGGCGTTGAGCTAAAAGATGGCTTTGCACCGGGATGGGGTTTTGATGTTGGTGATATCGGAGGCAGTGCATTAGGTTCGTTCTATCCATACATGCAGGAAAAAATATCATTCCTGAGGAATTTTAATATAAAGTGGAGTTATTTCCCTTCACACAGTACTTTTTTTAAGGATATGAATAAAGACAGCCAGAACAACCAGTTCTTTAATGATGATTATGAGGGACAGACTTTCTGGCTCAGTGCTGATATTAAAAATTTACTACCTGAAAGAATAGGTTCCTTTTTACCCGATTTTCTTAACCTCGCTTGCGGAATTTCAGCCGAAAATCTAGATGACCCGGCGAAAAGAACACGAGTGTTTGTTATTTCCCCTGATATAGATATCACTAAATTATTTAATACGGATAGTGAATTCCTGAATACAATATTTCATCTGCTGAACTATATTCATATTCCATTGCCTGCTCTTCAGGTCTCACCTCATTTCAAAGGTTACCCTCTCTATCTAAAACCCTGATCAATCCTTCTTCAATCATCATTCATAGTCATTTGCAGCCGTTTCGCTTTTTTCAAGTCGCTCTGATTTTACTGATTCTTTTTCTTTCTTATCCTTTGAATCAAAGTCGTTACCAATATCCCTATGGTAGCAGCCGTTGAAGTATAACCGGCGATTTTCTTTACCTTTTTCAGTCTTCTTTTTGTTTTATTTGCCAGCATATATTTACTTTCATAAATCTCAAATTCTGAATTGAAAATAGTTAATTCTGCAATTACCTGTTGTAAGCTGAATATCATTATGCATTGCTTTACTTAGATTACAATATCCAGTGAATTCGGAACTATCTGAAAAGTTTAATCTTCATAATTGATAAAACCCTGAAGCTTCTATATTATTTTGAAATTGCTGTGGATCATACATTTAATCATGTTATCGAATTTACTGAATCAATCCATGCAGTAGTGAATCATATGGAATGGTTAATTTGAAGATAATTAAATTGACCAGTAATTAAAAAATTGTGAATGTGATCCGGAAATATTTAATTTGGTAACTAATGATTTCAGAGTCACTTACATAATAAAAAATATTCTTAAATTAAGAAGCCAGGTTAATAAAAAATAGAACAGGAGAAAAAATGAACAAACGTTACTTTTTTCTACTTTTAGTGATAATTTTAGGTAATCTTATAATATATGGACAATCAGGTTGGGTCTCCCTGACTTCCGGTACTGGAAGTAATTTGAACGGTGTGGATTTTATGACCGCTGACTATGTGATTGTAGTTGGTGATGCCGGGATAATCCTAAGGACTTCTGATGGCGGCACAACATGGGACAATATAACTTCAGGTACTACCCAAAATCTTAACAGCATAAGTATCATAAATAACAGCACTGCAATTGTCGTGGGTGATGGGGGGACTGTGCTCAGAACTACATCCGGCGGGAATTCCTGGGATATCATATCCACAGATGTTACTGATAATTTGATATCAGTTTCGTTTAATGGTGTTAATGGAATCGCAGGAGGAACCTCACAAACCATAATTTATTCTACTGATGCAGGTGCATCATGGAATACTTCACAAACGGGATTTTTTGGAGGAGGTTTCTGGGGCACATTTATCCTGGATGCTGATAATGCATTTGTAGCCGGCGAAAACTCTATATTCGGACCACTGTTTGGAAAATCAACTGACGGGGGACAATCGTGGGACTTTACAGCATTTTATCTCAATAGTAACGAAGGTCAACTTTTTGGTATCCACTTCTTCGATCAGAATAACGGTGTTACTGCAGCTGCAGTATGGACAGGTGAAGGAGCAATATCTAAAACTACTGATGGTGGAGCAAACTGGACTACACTTCCTTTTTTCAGCGATGCGCTTTATGATCTATATTTCCCTGTCATGCAGTCTTCTGTGGGATATGCTGTTGGTGCAGCAGGAATAATTATCAAAACAACGAATAGTGGAGATAGCTGGACTACGCAGGAAAGCGGTACACCAAATATTCTAAAGGGAGTTACTTTTGCAAATGAACTTATCGGCTATGTCGTTGGTGAAAATGGTACAATTCTAAAAACAAATACCGGAGGAGTGATACCCGTAGAGCTTTCATCATTCAATGTAAAGTTAGATGGTAGAAGCGCCAGGGTGTCTTGGAAAACATCTTCCGAAACGAACAATAGTGGATTCTATGTCCAAAGAAAGTTAGCTAATAAGTGGGAAAATCTGAATTTCATTCAGGGTTATGGAACGACATCTGAAGAACATTTCTATGATTACATCGATAATCTGGAAAATTTAAATTTTCAGGGTAATATCCATTACCGTCTTGCCCAGGTCGATTTGGATGGATCGACAAATTATTCGCACGTTGCTGAGATTAACTATTCTCCCAGACCTGAAGATTATGAACTGGAACAGAATTATCCCAATCCTTTTAATCCGGTAACTTCTATTAAGTATTCCCTCCCGGAAGGAAACCAGGTTAAACTTTTGGTTTATGATCTTCTTGGAAATGAAATTAAAACACTTGTTGATGGATATGAACCAGCCGGTACATATTCTGTTAAATTTAATGGAGCTAATCTTACCAGTGGTATTTATATTTACAGGCTTCAGGCAGGGGATTTTATATCCACGAAACGTATGGTATTAATAAAATGAAATTGATGTAAAATATTGAAACAAGGAGAATAAAAAATCCCTCAGATAATGAAAAAACGTTGACATATTTTTTTAATATTCCTATCTTTTAACGATCCAATATTGAAACTATAAATGTTGCATAATTCAACAGGGCCCGGAAGAAGCCCGGAAGAAGCCTAAATCCTCTATTGTTGCTCCCTAATTTTCTACCTGCGATTTTTCAAATCACAATCAACTGATTTTTGCAGTGATAATTTTGAAAGATGACATCGAAAGGTGTCATCTTTGTTTTTAACAGCATTCTTGAATAATTTCTACTTTCAAAATCTTTTGATCTTTACAGCATTTCTGTGAGCTTCGAATTGAGTTTTGCGAAAATGTATATGTCTAAAGCATTCAAATAAAGAAAATGAAAAATCCCTTCGATAAAAAAAAGACCAGTATGGAAAATTATCGGACCTTTTTAATTATTTTTATTTATTTGGGAGAGGGTTGGATAATTTTAAATATATTGAATCAAATCACCCTAATAAAAAAGTTTATTCATAAATTGTAATATTATTTTCCCATAAATCTTTATATGACGAAAAAATATAGTGATGATCAACTCTGGTACAAAGATGGAATCATGTACCAAGTGCATATAAAATCTTTTAAGGACAGCAATAATGACGGAATTGGAGATATTAATGGTCTAATCGAAAAACTGGATTACATACGGGATCTTGGTGTAAATATTATTTGGCTGCTTCCATTTTATCCTTCCCCTATGAAGGATGACGGGTATGACATCTCCGATTATTTTGATATTAATCCTGATTATGGAACTATTTCGGACTTTAAAAGATTTCTTAAAGAGGCACATAAAAGGGGAATCAGGGTATTAACTGAACTGGTTCTGAATCATACATCTGATCAACATGAATTATTTCAGGAAGCAAGAAGAAACCAACCAGCCTCACCTCAAAGAAATTTTTATGTTTGGGCAAGTACAGCCGATAAATATTCAGATGCACGTATTATCTTCAGTGATTTTGAATCCTCAAATTGGAGATGGGACCCGGTTGCAAAAGCTTACTACTGGCATCGCTTTTATTCACACCAGCCTGATTTGAATTTTGATAATCCGGAAGTACATAAATTATTATTTAGAGCTGTTGATTTTTGGTTTGATATGGGAGTTGACGGTTTGAGATTGGATGCTGTCCCTTATCTTTTTGAACGTGAAGGTACAAGCTGCGAAAACTTACCAGAAACCCATGAGTTTCTCAAGAAATTAAATAAGCATGTAAAAGAAAAATATAAAGATAAAATGCTGCTTGCAGAAGCTAACCAATGGCCCGAAGATGCTGCAGCTTATTTTGGCAGTGGAGATGAATGCCAGATGGCTTTTCATTTTCCTCTTATGCCGCGAATGTATATGGCATTACAAATGGAAACCCGTTTCCCCATCATTGATATAATTGAACAAACGCCTTCCATACCCGAAAATTGTCAATGGGCTGTTTTCTTAAGAAACCATGATGAATTAACCCTGGAAATGGTTACTGATGAGGAACGTGATTATATGTACCGCTTTTTTGCAAAAGATAAAAAAGCCCGCATAAATCTTGGAATCAGAAGACGTTTAGCACCTTTGGTAGAGAACGACAGAAGAAAAATTGAACTTCTTAATATCCTTCTGTTTTCATTCCACGGTACTCCAATAATTTATTACGGTGATGAGATTGGAATGGGAGATAATTATTATTTGGGAGACAGAAACGGCGTTCGCACACCAATGCAGTGGAACTCCGATCGAAATGCGGGGTTTTCCAACGCTAACCCTCAAAAGCTCTTTCTTCCGATAATAATCGATCCCGAATATCATTATGAAGCGTTTAATGTAGAGGTTCAGCAGAGAAATCCTTCTTCGTTATTATGGTGGATGAAAAGAACCCTTGCGATAAGAAAAAAATATAAAGCATTTGGAAGAGGAGACATAGAATTTCTTTCTCCCGAAAATTCTAAAGTGCTTGCTTTTATACGCCGCTATGAAAATGAAAATATACTTGTGGTTGCTAATCTTTCAAAATCGTCACAGGTTGTAGAACTTGATCTTTCAAAATATAAAGGTTCTGTTCCGGTAGAAATATTCAGCCGAAACGAATTCCCTGCCATCGGTGAACTATACTATATGCTTACTTTAACCGCTTATGATTTTTATTGGTTCTTCCTTTCAGAAAAAGAAAATATTGTTCCTTCAGTGAAAAGAGATATTTTTAATTTAAATGTGAACAAAAAATGGGACGGAATTTTTGAGGGGAATAATAGAGAACTTCTTGAAGAAAAAATTTTCCCCGGATATTTTAAACAGTTCTTCCTCTTTAATAAGTCAAAAATTCAGGGCGCCAAAATATTCGATGTTATAGATTTTATTCCGGGGAAACTTTATTTGCTCTTTATCAAAATTGAATATCTTGACAAACCTAATGAAACTTATTTTTTATTTGCAGGAATTTCTTTCGCACATATTGATGAGAGTAATCAGGAATCCAAAGAAATAATTGCGAAAATAATTTTTACTAATAATAAGGGCGATGATGAATGCCTGCTTGTAAATTCCATTTACAATGAAGAGTTAAGGAATGAACTTATTAAAGTTCTATCGAACAAAAAAAACTTTAGCGGAAAAAATGGTGAATTCAGAATTTCTTTATTAAATAAAATTCGAAAGATTGAAAAAGAACCTGAAAGGGTTCAATCAACAAAAATACAGGGAGAAGACAACTATACTATTTCTCTTCTAGTGAATGACAATTATATTTTTAAATTCTATAAAAAGCTTGAAGAAGGCAGTACACCCGATGAAGAGATTTTAGAATTTCTTCATGGAAAAACCAGATTTAAAAATATTTTACCTTTATCAGGAGGCTTTAAGTATTTTCAGCCCGGCTCGGATTCACTTACACTGGGTATTATAA
This sequence comes from Ignavibacteriaceae bacterium, assembly GCA_035456745.1. GTDB lineage: Bacteria > Bacteroidota > Ignavibacteria > Ignavibacteriales > Ignavibacteriaceae > DATFVA01. Next base: position 12,668 of record DATICR010000077.1, on the reverse strand, counting down.
ATGAAAGTGTTAGAAATGAAGGGGATGCCTGGAATTACTTCGCCGATGCATTTAATAACTATTATGAAAATATCTCGATTAGGAAAGAAGACACTTCTAAAAATAGAATTATAACATCGCTTTTTGATGAAAATTTTAACCTTTCTTCCTTTGGAGAATATTTTGAAAACATTTATACTGAAATGGCTGCTTTGCTTGGTAAAAGAACTGCAGAGCTGCACATTGCATTAAGCAGTTCCAGAGAAGACAATACATTCAAGCCTGAACCTATAACAATGTTTTACCAGCGCGCCATTTATCAATCCATGCGTTCGCTTATTAAAAATACTTTTCGTTCATTAAATCTTGCCCGACGAAGTTCACCGCTTATAAAAAAATATGAAGCGCTTGTTACGAAAATATTAAACGGTGAGCAAATACTACTGGAATTTACCGGAAGAATTTTAAAAATGACCGTTAGTGCAAAAAAAATAAGAATTCATGGAAATTATAATTTGAAACAAATATTATTTAGCGGAAAAGATTTTGTGATAACAAATTTCGAAGGACAATATGCTGCCCCAATAAGCGATAGAAAGCTTAAAAGGTCTCCCCTTAGAGATGTTGCTTCATTGATCTGGTCATTGCATACTTTGGTTTATAATAAGCTTGCTGCCCAAAATATTTTTGAATCTGCTTCAGCTGACAAAGTTGAAACTTCTGCATATCAATGGTGGCTTGCTGTCAGTAGTATAATATTTTCTAATTATTTAAACGTTTTTGATTCTAAAAAAGAAAATCAGATTCTTCCGGTTGAAAAAGATAAATTGCATTATTTCATGCTTATTTATCTTTTCGAAAAAGTGCTTACTGATTTGGCTTTTGGTTTAAATTTATCGGCGGATTGGAGTATTATTAAGTTGAAAGGATTAAAGCAGTTATTTGAACATATTTTCCCTTTCACAAATGAATAAATCAATAACTAAAGTTAAGTATTATCATTCTAAATCCTTTCCTAACCGGACGCCTTTTTGGAAGAATGATTCTTATTACAACCTGAAGGTTTATCCACATTGGTATAGTGCTAAAAGCAACACACTGCGCTTGTTGTTACTTTCTTAGAGGTGCTGTTAATTGATTGAGCAGCTCAATAACTTTACTATGATTATGCAAATAAAATTTAGAATGAGAATAGGAAAGCCCAACTTTTATTGAATAAGCAGATTCCGGTAAAACTTTAAACAAATCTTCATCAGTCCAATCATCACCAATCGCCATAATAAAATCATACTTATTTTTAGAAATCCAGTTAAGACCTGCGGTGCCCTTATTCACTCCGGAGTTCCTGATTTCAATTACTTTATTCCCTTGTAAAACCTGGATATCAATGTTGGCAGTAATACTTAACAAATAATCTAATAATTCCCTGGTTCGTATAGAAGCAAGCTCGGGTTCTGCTCCTCTGTAATGCCATGCCAGCGAAAATTCTTTTTCCTCTATAAAAGAACCCGGCAGACGATCTGCATACATTTCAAGAATTGAAAAAATCTGCGGTTTCCAATTATTTAACAAAGGCTTTATCATCCTCCAACCCGCCTGCGGGGGGTTTTTTTCTTTTAACCAGGCACCGTGCTCTGCTATAATTTCTAAACCAGGTATATTGAACCATTTTTGAAGTGTATCCTTATCTCTTCCGCTAATTAATATAAAATCGGTTCTTTTAATTTTTGCAAAGCTGCAAAACAAGTCTAACAATTTCTTGTCGGGTTTTGCCATTTGCGGGTGCTTTGCAAAAGGAACAAGAGTTCCATCGTAATCCAAAAAGATAAGACGGTACTTGGCATTTTTAAAATCGTTTAGCAATTGTTCAATTCTAATTTCATTAAGTAATTTGGATTTTAGCCGCTCCTGGTCTTTCCCTACTGAAGTTATTTTCTGAATGAAATCATCGGCCCATTTAACTACATCGTAGCGTTTTATTCGTTTTTGCATAATTTCATTTCTTCTTATCTGTTCCTTTACCGGCATTTCGATTGCCTCATGTATAGCTGCGGCAATTTCTTCCTTATTATTCGGATTAATTAGTAATGCTTCTCCTAATTCTTTGCTTGAACCTGCCATTTCACTTAATATCAAGACGCCGGTTTTATCTATTCTGCATGCAAGATATTCTTTCGATATTAAGTTCATCCCGTCTCTTAAAGGAGTTACAAGAATAATATCGGACACGCTATATAGAGCTGTTAAAGGATTAAAAGGTAAAAATCCGTATTGGTAGGATATAGGTGTCCAATTAATGCTTCCAAATTTCCCATTAATTCGACCAACAATTTCATCTATTTGTTTTTTCATCTTCCTGTAATGTTTTACACCAATACGTGAAGGGACAACTCTTAAAATTAATATTATTTTACCATGCCAGTGCCGATTTTTTTCGAGAAATATTTCATATCCTTGAAGCCGGTTTAGTATTCCTTTTGAATAATCCAAACGGTCTATAGATAATATTACTTTTTCATAGTTTAACCTTTTCTTAAGTTCTTTTAAATTATTTTGTACTTCTTTATTTTGAAAAGATTTCTGAAATTTTTGAAAATCAATCCCCATAGGGAAAGTGTCGGCTTTAACTAAACTATTTTCAACAATAATATTTCCCATATCAGAATCAACCCCTAAGATTCTTAAAACGCATCTTAAAAAATATTGGGTATAATCGTACGTATGGAATCCTACAATGTCCGCACCTAAAAGACCTTCTAAAATTTCAACCCGCCACTTGCTCGGCAGAAGGCTGAATATTTCATATGTAGGGAAAGGAATATGGAGAAAGAATCCAATACGGATGCCGGGTATTTTTTCCCTGATTAATTTTGGCAGAAGCATAAGATGATAATCGTGAACCCAAATTAAATCATCCGGTTTTATTATTTCCAAAATTGTATCAAGGAAATTTTCATTAACCAGCTTATAGCAATTCCAGAATTCTTCTTCATATACAGCATAAGACGGGAAATAGTGGAATAGAGGCCAAATTGTTTTATTGCAAAATCCTTGATAAAAATTTTCCATTACCTTTTTAGAAAGAAAAACCGTATATGCTTTGTATTCATTTAGCAATTTGGATTTCAAATCATCCTGATCCTTACCATCAATTTCAATTCCAGGCCAGCCGATCCATATATAATTTGCTTTAGAAGGGAAAGAAGATCCTTTTAAAGAATCTAAATAAGAACTAAGACCGGAAACAAGACCGCCGGTACTTTCTTTTAAAATTAATTTTCCTTCTTTTTTTTCAACAGTTATTGGAAGTCTATTTGATACTATTAGTAATCTCATAATTTATCCATAAAAACCCTTTTAATCCGATTAGTTATAGAATCACCGACTTAGGAAGATATTAAAATATATTATAGATTCTAGAATTTTTATAAAGATAATGAATTTTTATCAGAATATCCGTATAGTATAAAGTTTATAAGTAAACTGAATAAATTCTCAGGTTTTGCTTCGACCATTCGAAAACATAAACCAGCAAACATGAATTAAAAGTTGAGGGAATTCTTGCTGGAAGATCCATTTTGGAAAATCTGAAGTGTGTTCGTTCAGTTTGGTTTGTTTTAATCTGTGGCTAAAATCATGTTGTTTATTCTTCTTTGCACATATTTTTGATATAATGAAAGGTTTTATGAAAATAGGTGCAAATTATTTGAATAATGGAGAATGTGAATTTAAAGTCTGGGCACCCAAAGCTAAAGAATTGTCTCTAAAAATTATATCCCCACAAGAAAAATTATTTAAAATGGAGAAAGATGAGTTCGATTATTGGATAGTTACTCTTAATAATATTACTGCTGGCAGACGTTATTTATATAAAATTAATAAGGGTGAAGAAAGACCTGATCCCGCCTCCTATTTTCAACCCGACGGAGTTCATGGTGCTTCTGAAGTTGTTGATCATTCTTTATTTCAATGGGAAGACTCTGATTTTACTCCGGTTGAATTAAAGGATTATATTATTTATGAGCTTCACACAGGAACATTTACAAATAAAGGCACATTCAATGCTATTGTAAATAAACTTAATTATTTGGTTGACCTGGGAATAACTGCAATAGAGATTATGCCTGTTTCACAATTTCCCGGTGAAAGGAACTGGGGATATGACGGTGTTTTTACATTTGCCCCTCAAAATAGTTATGGGGGACCTGCCGGATTGAAAAAGCTGGTTAATGAGGCTCACAAAAAAGGTCTCTCATTAATTCTTGATGTTGTATATAACCATCTCGGACCTGAAGGTAATTATCTACATGAGTATGGTCCTTACTTTACGTCAAAGTATAAATCATTGTGGGGAAATGCAATAAATTTCGATGGTCCATATTCAGACCACGTAAGGAATTATTTTATATACAATGCCGTTTATTGGTTTTTGGAGTATCATATTGATGCTCTTCGCCTTGATGCAATAGAGACAATTTATGATTTTAGTGCAAAACCATTCCTTGCTGAATTGTCAAATGAAATTGACGAATTCTTTAAAAATTCAGTCAGAAAGCGTTACCTCATAGCTGAAAGCGATCTTAACGATGCTAAAGTATTAAGAACAGTGGATAATTTTGGATTTGGTTGTGATGCACAATGGAGTGATGATTTTCATCATTCAATTCATACTCTTTTAACGCAGGAATCAGAAGGGTATTACAGAGATTTTGGAAAAACCGATGATCTGAGCGATGCGATAAATAACAATTTTGTTTATGATGGAAAATATTCCATCGTCAGGAAAAGAAAGCATGGGAACTCTCCACTTGAATTTCCTTATTACAGATTCATACATTGTATTCAAAATCATGACCAGATTGGCAACAGAGCATACGGTGAGAGGCTCTCGGAATTAATTTCATTCGAAGGTCTGAAGCTTGCAGCAGCAGTATTAATATTTACACCCTCACTTCCAATGCTTTTTATGGGAGAAGAATTCGGTGAAAATAATCCATTTCTTTATTTCGTAAGCTTTTTAAATAAGGACCTAAATAAAGCGGTAAAAAAAGGCAGGTTGGAAGAATTCTGGGGACTTAACCGAAAAGACGAATTACCGGATCCGTATGCAGAAGAAACTTTTTTAAAGTCAAAACTCGAATGGGAAAAACTGAATAAGAATAATCATAAAACACTTCACAGTTTTTATAAAAATATCATAGGTATGAGAAAAACAATTCCGGCATTTGCAAATTATGAGAGAAGCAATTCATCATCTGAGAGTTATGGAGGTTTAAAAATTATTACTATGGAAAGAAATAATGCCAATAGTGAAGCTTTTGCATTAATGAATTTTAATGATAAAAAAATAGCAACAGAATTTCGTTTCCCCCAGGGCATCTGGAAGAAAATATTGGATTCCTCGGAAGAAAAATGGAATGGTCCGGGCGCTTCAACTCCCAACATATTCGATAATTCAACCAATCAAATTACATTACCGTGGCACAACTTTTCATTATACATTAAGGAGACTGAATGAGTAAGCTTTTTATTTGTATACATGGTCATTTTTATCAGCCTCCACGTGAGAATCCCTGGCTTGAGGAAATTGAAGTACAGGATTCAGCTTATCCATACAGAGATTGGAATGAAAGAATAAATGCTGAATGCTATAATCCGAATACTGCTTCAAGAATCCTGGGCGATAATAAAAATGTGATTGATATAGTTAATAATTATTCACGTATTAGTTTTAATTTCGGGCCAACTCTTCTTTCCTGGTTAGAGGAACAAGCCGCCGATGTTTATGCAAAAATTCTTGAAGCCGATAAATTAAGCAGTGTAAAATTTTCCGGGCATGGTTCTGCAATTGCCCAGATTTACAATCATTTGATTATGCCTCTGGCAAATGACAGAGATAAGAGAACGCAGATTATCTGGGGAATTGAAGATTTTAGAGAAAGGTTTGAAAGGGAACCTGAGGGTATGTGGCTTTCAGAGACAGCCGTCAATCTGAGAACTCTGGAACTTCTTGCTGAATATGGCATTAAATTTACCATTCTCGCCCCCTCTCAGGCAAAATCAATCAAAAGATTCGATGAAGAAGAATGGAATGATGTTTCGAAGGGAACTATTGATCCAAAAAGAGCGTACCTGTGCAGATTGCCGTCAGGAAATTCGATTAACCTCTTCTTTTATGATGGTCCCATATCTCAGGAATTAGCTTTTGGAAACTTGCTGGACAATGGTTCCAACCTTTTTAACAGGTTGGTTGAGACTTTTCGTAGTGATGATGAAATTCAACTGGCACATATTGCTACGGATGGTGAAACGTATGGGCATCATCAGAGACATGGCGATATGGCACTTGCTTACTTTCTCAATCTTGTAGAGGAAAGGGGAGATGTTGAATTGACTAATTATGGTGAATTCCTGGAAAAATCTCCTCCCGAATGGGAAGTACAGATAATTGAAAATACTTCGTGGAGCTGCATTCATGGAATTGAAAGATGGAAATCAGATTGTGGTTGTAATTCAGGAATGCACTCAGAATGGAATCAGAAGTGGCGACAGCCATTAAGGGAATGCCTTGATTGGCTTAGAGACAGGATGATCGGAATTTATGAAGGTGAAGCCGCAAAATATTTTACTGATGTTTGGAAACTAAGGGATAACTATATTAAAATAATTCTTCAAAGAAGTCCTGAAAACATCAGGGCTGTTTTGGCTGAAAATGGAATTAAAAATATTTCTGATGGGGAGATGATCAGATTGCTTAAATTATTGGAACTACAGAGACATTCAATGTTAATGTATACAAGCTGCGGCTGGTTCTTTGATGAAATATCAGGACTAGAAACAGTTCAGGTAATTCAGTATGCTGCCAGGGCAATACAATTAGCAAATGAACTGACCGGAATAAATCCCGAAGATGAATTTATTGATAAATTGAGAAGTGCACCAAGCAATATTTCCGAAATCGGTAACGGGGCAGAAGTATACAGGAAAAATGTAAAACCAGCCATTGTGGATTTGCTTCGTGTTGCAGCACATTATGCTATATCGTCTTTATTCGAGAATTATGGTGAGCAATCGGAGATATTCTGTTATGAGATAAATAAAAATGAATATGAGATGATAGAAGCAGGAAGAAACCGACTTGCCATCGGAAATCCCATAATGAGGTCGAAAATTACCCTCGAAGAAAAGCAGTTGATGTTTGCAGTTCTGTATTTAGGAGATCATAATATTTATGGAGGCGTTAGTAATTGGCAGAATGATGAGGAATTCAGAAATATGCATGATGAAATTAAAAATGTCTTCAGTAGAATGGATATAGCTGAAATGATATTGTCAATGGACAGTCACTTCGGGACTCATAGCTATAGTCTCTGGCACCTGTTCAAGGATAAAAGCAGAGAGGTATTCGATAAAATATTGCATGAAACTCTTGAATCTATTGAAATGACTTTCAGAAACGTTTTTAAAAATCATTATGCAATTATGCAGGCTATGAAACGCACTAATAATCCTCTTCCAAAGGCTCTGTCCACTGCTATAGGTTATGTCATAAATGCAGATTTGAAAAATATATTTGAAAATCCTGAAACAATAGATCAGATTAAATTACAGAACCTGCTGCACGAGGTGAGATATTGGTTGGTTGAATTGGACAAATCTACATTAAGCTATGTCGGCAGTCAACGCCTGGTTTCATTAATGAAAATATTTGAAGAGAATCCTGGTGAAGTTATGATAATAGATGAAATAATTAATTCCCTTAGAATTTTAAAAGAGCTTTCTATAGAACTGGATGTATGGAAAGCCCAGAATATTCTTTTTTCAATAGTAAGTAATAGGTATAAAAAATATGAAAATATTGCTAAATCCGGTGATAAAAAATCCGCTGAATGGATAGACAAAATTAATGAACTTCAAGAAAAACTGGAGGTGAATATTCGAATTGCCAAAGTTGCCGACATCAACCTACAGGCTGCAGTTTAATAAAAAATTTAATTTTAATTCTGCAAGGAAACTCATTCCTTATTTTAAGGAACTCGGTATTTCTCATATCTATGCTTCACCGGTTTTTAAGGCTTCAAAAGGGAGTGTACATGGTTATGATGTTGTGGATCCTACACAACTGAATCCCGAACTTGGAAAAACCGGGGATTTCGACAGACTGATTTCCGAAGCCAGGGAAAATAATATTTACTGGATGCAGGATATCGTTCCGAATCATATGTCCTTCGATTTTGAAAATAAAATGCTTGTAGATCTTCTGGAAAATGGTCCTGAATCCCGCTTTTGCAATTATTTCGATGTTGAATGGAACTTTGGTCATTCTGGTGATAAACCGCGTATGCTTGCGCCTTTTCTTGGAAAGTATTATCAGGAATCGCTTGAGGGAGGAGAAATATTACTTGATTACGATAAAAATGGTTTTAGTATAAATTATTATGAAAATAAATTTCCTGTCAGAATCAGCTCCTATTCAGATATTCTTTCATCAGGATTTAAAAAATTTCAGAACAAAGCCGGCACGAATTATCCCGCAGTAATTAAACTGCTTGGATTACTCCACTTAATAAAATTACCCTCTTATGAAAATAATGATGATAGATATCACCAGATTAAATTTATCAAAGCACTTTTGTGGGAATTATATTCCGGTGATGAGCAGGTACGAGTATATGTGAATGAAACAATTAAGAGGTATAACGGGATAAAAGGAAATCCGGAAAGTTATGATTTTATGGATAAGCTTCTTTCGGATCAGTATTTCAAATTGTCTTACTGGAAAGTTGCTAATGAAGAAATAAACTACAGGAGATTTTTTAACATAAATACATTGATTTCACTGAAGGTTGAGAACGAGGAAGTATTCAACCGTACGCATTCACTTATATTTAAACTTCTTAAAGAAGAAAAGATAGATGGTTTAAGAGTTGATCATATTGACGGACTTTATGATCCTGAAGTATATTTGAAAAGAATAAGGGAGAAGATAGGAGACCGGTATTTAATTGTCGAGAAAATTCTTGAGACTGATGAACAGCTTCCATCCTCCTGGCCTGTTGATGGTACTACGGGATATGATTTTTTGAATTTGGTAAATGGATTATTCTGCAAAACAGAAAACGAAAATAAATTCAACCAGATATATACAACATTCACAAGGAGTACATATTCTTTTGAAAATCTCGTTGTCGATAAAAAAAAATTAATCATCAGAACAAGAATGGCCGGTGAACTTGAAAGATTGAGTCTCCTGGTAGACGAGATAGCTAAACAGGATCGTTATGGTGCAGACATTACTTTAAATGGCATTAAGACTGCACTGGAGGAAATTCTGGTTCACTTTCCGATTTACAGAACATATGTTAATGGTAAAAGAATAGCTAAACCGGAAGCTGATTATATCAATAGGACAATCGGAGAATTAAAATATGAAAATCCCAGAATTGAACATGAGATAAATTATATCGGCATGCTGCTGACTTTGCAGCATGATAAACTTTCAGAAGAATTATACGATAAATCGGTTAATTTTATATTAAGGTTTCAACAATTAACAGGGCCATTGATGGCTAAAGGATTTGAAGACACAGCATTATATATATATAATCGTTTAATCTCCCTGAATGAAGTTGGTGGCAATCCATCAAAATTTGGTTTCACATTGCAGGAATTCCATAAAAAGGTCCGCCAAAGAGGAATAAAGTGGAAATTCAGTTTGAATTCTACTTCGACACATGATACAAAAAGAGGGGAGGATGTCCGAGCAAGGATAAATGTCTTGTCGGAAATTCCGGATGAATGGAATAAGCGTATAAAAAAGTGGCAGAATATAAATAAGAAATATAAAAATGATTTTGCTGGTCAATTATTTCCCGATAACAATGATGAATATTTTTTATATCAAACATTGATCGGTGCATTGCCGTTTGATTATGCAGTGAATTGGGATGAATTTCTGGAGAGGATAAAAAATTATGCTATTAAAGTTGTCCGCGAGGCTAAAGTGTATACTGCCTGGGTCAAACCTGACGAAACCTATGAAAATGCCTTCCTGAATTTCATAGATAATATTCTAACTGAATCCGATTATAATCTGTTTTTAAAAGATTTAAGGGAATTTCAAAAATATATTTCATATTATGGTGTTCTTAATTCTTTATCCCAGACTTTAATAAAAATGACTGCTCCGGGAATACCTGATTTTTATCAGGGTTCTGAATTATGGGATTTGAATCTTGTCGATCCTGATAATCGCCGCCCAGTTAATTTTAAAAAGAGAAGAGGGATTTTGGCAGTAATTGAAGAAAAAAGAAAAAAAAGCAATAATGATTTATTCAGATATCTTTTTTCTTATCCTGAAAATGGAGCGCTTAAGCTTTTTTTAATCCAAAGGATTCTAAAAGCAAGAAAAAAATATACAGATCTTTTTGAGGAAGGGAACTATTCCCGGCTTAATACAGTCGGGAAATTTAAAGATAATGTCATTTCTTATTTGAGACGAAATGAAAAAGAATTTTTTGTTGCAATCGCTGTACGATACTTAACAGATTTGGTGAAGGAAAATGAACTACCGCTCAAAGACGTTTGGGAGAATACAAGTATTTTCATCCCGTTCGAAACGGGTAATTTAACAAATTTAATTACTTCCGAAACTCTTAAAATCAGGGGAAATATAAGAATTGGAGAAATCCTGAGTGAATTTCCCGTTGCATTGCTTAAGGGAGATATAACCGGGTAAAAATTTTGGGTTTGTATGCATTCGTTTCCTGAAAAAAAAGAAGAAAAAATAATATTCTTTACCTAAAATAAATTTAAAGATTTCTTAACAGCAATGATTATAGTGATTCTGTAGTTTAAAACACAACAATTTTTTTCTTATCTGCTTATAATAATTTCAGAATTATTCAGAAATGAGTGGATGGCATTATGAATAGGGACGAAAAAACAACTGAAAAAGAGGGAAATAAAAGAGGTTTTAGCGAACAGGAATTTATCGACTATCTTGAAGAACGTTTCCGGAAATTAAGACTGGAAGAACAAAAATTCAGGGAAGAAGTTCTCCTTAAGCAGTCAATGGACGATAAAAGTAGTCACATATCAAAGATGGAAAATTAAAAAATTCATTCTGTTTGCGAACTATTTAAAACAACGATTACTTCATTTTTATTAAAGTAATCTTTTTTGATAAGATCGTAGATACCATAGAGTGTTTTGGCAAGGTATATGCGGTCCGGTCTGAAATTATTTTTTTTCTCGAAATCATCAATAAAAGAATTCAGTTCTGAATTTGTTCTGGCGTACCCTCCAAAATGATAATCAAAAAACATATCTTTGATGTTAAACTTTCCATTATTATTTGAAGATAGCAGTATTTCAATATCTCTGATCAAAAATTGTCCTCCTTTAAGAACCGGGAATCCCAAAACTCTTATTCCTGGTTTAACCCCTGAAATCAGACCTGCAATCGTTCCACCGGTGCCGCAGGCCGTGCATAAATAGTCATATTTGATTTTTATGGTAGCCGGTATTTCAGCACATCCCTGTACTGCAAGATAATTTGTTCCACCTTCCGGAAGCAGATAAAAATCTCCGAAAACCTTATGAAGTTTCCATATAAAATCGGGGTATGACTTTTTTCTATAATCTGTCCTGCTTATGTAATTTATCATCATCCCGTTAATCTCAGCGAATTTCAATAAAGAATTAAGCGGAAGATGCTCTTCTCCGCGAATGATGCCTAAGCTTTTAAACCCAAATATTTTTCCGGCTGCTGCAACTGCATAAATATGGTTTGAATATGCTCCTCCGAAAGTAAGTAATGTTTTTTTATTCGTTCTTTCCGCCTCAATCAGGTTATATTTCAGTTTATACCACTTGTTGCCAAAAATGTAAGGATGTATTAGATCTTCCCTTTTTATGTAAAGTGTAATGTTCTTCTTTTCAAGAAACGAGTCATTAATTTTTAATAAGGGCGCAGATTCCAGAGGAAAACTTAATACTCGTTCTTTAACCGTCATATCAGTTCATGATTTTCTTTTAGTTATCTCTGTATCATTACCTTTACCAGTTATAACTATATCGGCAATGTTCAGGAATAGACCGGTTTCCACCACTCCCGTCATTAAATTTAACTCACAGTTTAATTCTACAGCATTATCTATTTCTTCTAAAAAAAGGTCAATGATGAAATTTCCGGCATCAGTCACAAAAGGTTTATTGTCTCTCATCCTTAATACCGGCCTGAAATTCTTTTTTTGAAACCGGTCAAGCAAATGTGATGAACCGAACTGAATGACTTCGACAGGTAAAGGAAATTTCCCCAACTTTTTTACTTGTTTGCCTGAATCGATAACCCAGATTACTTTTTCGGATATACCGGCAACTATTTTTTCATAGAGTAAAGCTCCTCCGCCCCCTTTAATACCATCCAGGTTTGGATCTACTTCATCGGCACCATCTATTGTTAAATCTGTTTTTTGAACACTGTTAAACGGAAGGATTTCAATTCCCAACGAAGAGGCGAGCTGTGAAGTTATTGCAGAAGTTGAGACTGCTTTTATCTTTAATCCTTCATTAACCAGTTCTCCGATTTTCTTTATTGTATAATAGACAGTTGAGCCTGTGCCTAAACCAAGCAGCATTCCATCCTCAATAAATTCAATAGCTTTTTCCCCTGCATTTAATTTTTC
>DATICR010000076.1:0-3519 GCA_035456745.1 Ignavibacteriaceae bacterium | reverse complement strand
GGATTAAAAGGATTCGGATAATTCTGAAACAAAATATAATCCAATGGTAATGAAGGAGCACTACCATATAGTATCTCAACTCCAATATTTTCAAGCTCATTTTTATTATCATCGACGAGAATGATTTTATCGACAGATATTACTTCCGGACTGTTAATCCTGAACGGCATATCAGCCAAAAAATGTTTTCCTGCTTCAACATATTTTGCTCCAAGCCGATCATAAAACACGGTTCTAAGCATATTATTTTCTTTCATAAAGTAACCATCGCCAAGTCCGGTCGTTATAACAATATCTTTCAAATCATTACTTAAATTTCCAAATTCCATCTGTGCTCCGCGTATATCTATCTTTGAATCCAGATAAGCAGTAATTCCTTCTTTATTAATATAAAGGGTCACTACAGCATCTTCATCCCCGCTTATTTTCTGCATAGCAACATAGTTGCATCCATTAAGTTTTGTGCCGTCAGGATATACTTTTGAAAGAATAATATATTGGATTAAAGAAAGATCCTGGACGTTAATAATTCCATCAGGATTTGGAGTCATTGTCCCTTCCTGCCATGGTGCGATATCGGCTCTTGCAGAAGTTTCGCCCCTGAGCGAATCTTTATGAACAATATGATCCACTACTAAAATTAAATCAAGAATATCGAGACAGCCGTCACCGTTCACATCTCCGAGCGACGAAATCCTGTTACGTGCTATAACAGTTAAATCATCTGTCGAAGGAGTTATATTTATTGGATTTCCGCTGAATGTACTTGCTTCTGCATTAGTAATCTTTATGGAAGATTTCATACTATCCTGCAACGCTATTAAATCGGCCACTCTGTAATTTACAATAAGAAGATCGTCATTATCCCCTACTGGTAAAACGGCCGTTTGGTTGAGATTATAAAGAAGAACAAAAACAGTATCAGCAGAAGCCCCGTTTGGTGTTATCGAACCTCTGAATACACTATAATCCAATACCCAATTGTCATCATCTATAGCTGTACCTTTTTGGATGCTCTGAAAAGTAAGAATAATATCGTCATCGGTTTCTGAATTCATTAGTAGTTCAAATTGAATAGCATGAGCACCAGCGGACAGGTTTTTCAGATTCATTTTTATTGAATAAGAATCATCCTCCAGCTGATTAACTGAATCCTTCTCGAATAGCAATCCGGAGATAATGGGGGCATTATGACCGATACCTGCAAGAGTGACCGTATGTGGTGAACCCGGTGCATTATCATTAAATGAGAGTATATCCGCGTAAGATCCCTCAGATGTCGGAGTGAATGTTATCGTGAATACCTGATCTTCACCGGCATTTATTGTTGCTGATGAAGGTTCAACTGTAAATTCTGTCTCTTCAACAGAAACATTTGTTATTATAAGTGAATTAGTTGTTCCCGGATTTGTTACAGTCACATTTAGAATTTTAGATGAACCCGGATTAACATTACCAAAATTCAATGATAAGGGATCAACTGTAAACACCGGTCCCGCATCTACTCCGGTCCCCCGAATATGATAAGTATAAGGTGAACCAAAGGTATTATGGGTAATTTCAAAGGTAGCAGATTGTACTCCTGCCTGTGACGGAGTAAATGTAATGTCAAAAACCTGATCATTATCAGGAGGAATAGTAATAGGAAAAGCCGAAGGACTGAATGTAAACTGATCATCTGAAGAAGTAATATTTGATATCACAAGATCTGCATCACCGGTATTTCTTATGGTTGCCTGTAAAACTGAATTGCTTCCAATCTCAGTATTATCGAACTCCATCAAATCAGGAGTAATCCCAAACTCCGGAGCTAGGTCTGCTGCTGTTGTGAATGACCAGATTACATTTCCTGTTGCATCACCTTCGTCACTGTATGGTATTATCATCCAGTAATATGTTGTGTTGAAGGATAATGGCGATGCAGGTATATAGGTCGTAACTAGTCCGAGATCAGTATTATTTTCAATATTAGCCGGAGGTGTAATACCACCTCCATCTGTTCCGAAACAAATTCTATAACCGATAGGTAATGCCCCGCCGTCATTCGTCCAGTTAAGTGTTCCATCAATTGCTATGTTTACAGCTCCATCAAAAGGAGAGACATTTACAGCAGGATTAGGATAAAGATCCGGTTCATACACTACCACATTGTCTATTGCCCACCAATAAGCATATGTGCCGATATATGTCCATTTGACATATAAGGTGGATTGACTTGCAGCAATTTCGGATATATCATATTCTGTATAAACAGGATTGGGATAGCCTGTACTAGTAGTAATTGAATCAAGCAAAGTCCAGCTTATACCATCAATACTAACTTCAACTTTTCCGTAGGAAGTAGTTTGTGCATGGAAGGACTGGAAAAATCCAAGATATACATTTGTAAGTCCCGTAACATCAATTGCTCTAGTTATAAGGGAGGCATTTTCACTAACCCCAAAGCCATAAAAATAACTGTCTAAAATAGCAAAATCCGAATCAAACGGCCCTGGAATAGATCTGTTAGCGGGATTATCAAAACGCCAGATACGTGTACCGCCGATATTGCTTAAATTTGTCCATCCCTCCGGCAATACTTGTCCGGTGAAATCTTCTGTAAATGTTGTGGACAATAGGTTATCCGGCCCATTTGTGTTTTGAGTCAGGTAAGTTGATATTTTTTTTGTATTATTTTCTCCATTCTGTGCATATCCCTCCTGAACAATAAGAAGAATAAATAAACAAAATGGGATCAATTTGAGTAGTTTCTGGATCATATGACCTCCATAAATATTTGATTTTTATTTTTTGAATTATAGAACAGACCCCTTTTGATATAGTTTATATATGGCAAAGAAGAATATTCCCTTGAAGAAATACCTATATATAAAGACTGCATATTCCCTTTTCTAAATTAAATAGATAAATGCTTGCTGAATTCTTGCATTAAGCAATTATCATCGTAAATGCGATCTTAAATTTTATTTTATTTTTGAGCGCCGTATTTTAATACGGGATAAGGCAAGTAGATAATAGATCCTCTGGTACCCCGAATTTATTTTTAAATAAAAATAAAAGAGTAACTTAAACCTATTGATCCGGGCAATGATAATATATCAATGGTTATACAGAAACCATTTAATTTTTATATATGATTAATTATCGAAGCATGAACTGTTTCACCGGAATCCATATTCAGTCTATTTCCAGCAATTCCCTAAAATTTTCTTAACTAATTTTAGTAAAAATTAGAATAATTATCAATATATTATTAAAATTTTTAATTTGACCAAAAATTTTTGAATTCATTTTCAGAACTTTTATGAAATAAATAATTTTCAGTTTCTCAAAATTCACACGCCCTTAGTGATATTTGTTGATTTCATTTGGAGTCGTTATTATAGAATATAATTTTGCAAAATATTATCCAGGATGAGAATGAAAGATTATTATAGCAGAAGGGCGCGGGAATATGAGGAGATATATAACAGGGATGACCCCGTGCGGCAGAAGGAGCTGGGCATAATAAAAAAAGAG
>DATICR010000075.1:0-7174 GCA_035456745.1 Ignavibacteriaceae bacterium | reverse complement strand
ATCTGTTCTGGGAGCCGGAGGCTGGGGTACAACCCTCGCCGTTCTGCTTCATTATAATGGACATAATGTTACACTCTGGGAATATGATAAAACATATGCTAAGATCCTGGAAAAGAACCGGGAAAATAAAAATTTTCTTCCCGGAATAAATATCCCCAATGAGATCAGAATTACCCACGATTTGGATGAAGCTGCACATCAACAGAACATGATAGTTCTGGCCGTACCTTCTCAATTTTTGAGAGGAGTTATAAATGAAATAATACCCTCATCTCTTAGAAACTCCATCATTGTAAGCGTTGCAAAGGGAATTGAAAATAAAAGCCTTTTAACGATGACACAAATGCTGAAACAACTGATCCCATCAATTGATTTAAGACAGGTGGGAGTTATATCCGGACCAAGCCACGCCGAAGAAGTATCACGTCGGATCCCGACAGCAGTTGTTGCGGCTTCTATGAATGTTGAAACTACTAAAACTATCCAGGCTACTTTTATAACTTCTTACTTCAGAGTCTATGGCTCTACCGATGTACTCGGAGTTGAACTCGGTGGAGCTTTTAAAAATGTCATAGCTATTGGTGCAGGAATAATCGATGGAGCTGGTTTTGGGGATAATACTAAAGCAGCAATTATGACAAGAGGAATTGCAGAAATTTCAAGACTTGGTATTGCTATGGGCGCACAGCCTGAAACCTTTGCGGGACTTTCAGGAATGGGAGACTTAATAGTAACCTGCATGAGTCGTCATAGCAGAAACCGTTATGTTGGGGAACAGATAGGGGCAGGCAAAACATTAAAACAGATATTAAAATCCATGAAAATGGTGGCTGAAGGAGTTGAGACAAGCCGATCTGCTTCGATGCTGGCAGATAAATATAAAATTGAAACACCTATAACTAATGAGGTATATAAGATTCTTTTTGAAGATAAAGATCCGGTTAAAGCTACTACAGATCTTATGACCCGTGATATGAAAATGGAATAGTGGATCTGAATAGCTGGAATATTAGTACACCGGTAAAATAAAAGTACTAAATTTATTTTTCACCCCGGGGTCTTTGTTTCAAAACGTAAATCAATAATTTTTTAGATAAGTATATTTAAGTTAACTGAAACCTATTAACTCTCATAAAAATTATTAGACTATGCTGCGAAAATCTTTACCAGTTGCACCTTCAATGGAACCTGTTCTTACTAATTTCCAGATTCCTAAGCAACCTGCATCTTTTGGTTTTAGAACAGTTTATATGGCCGCTCTGTCAATTCTCACAGGAATTATGGCTGGTTTTATTGCACGCCTTTTGACAGGCTTAATCGGGACTATTACTAACCTTTGCTTTTATGGAAAATTTTCAACTGACTTTAGTTCTCCGGCTAATAATAATCTGGGTCTGTTTGTTATTTTTGTTCCCGTAATCGGAGCCGTAATAGTCGGATTCATGGCTAAATATGGTTCAACGGGTATCAGGGGCCACGGCATACCTGAAGCTATGGAACAGGTGATTCTTAATGAAAGCAGGATCCCTCCGCGATTGACTTTCTTAAAACCGATATCTGCCGCATTTTCTATAGGGACTGGAGGACCATTCGGCGCTGAGGGACCAATTATTGCAACCGGTGGTGCATTCGGTTCATTGATAGGTCAATTGCTTCATACTTCCGCATCAGAAAGAAAAACTTTACTTGCAGCAGGGGCAGCTGCAGGAATGGCAGCAACGTTTGGAACACCTGTTTCATCTGTACTTCTTGCAGTTGAATTGCTTCTGTTTGAATTTAAACCTCAGTCTTTGATTCCGGTTACTCTTGCAAGTACTGCCGCAACTGCAGTTAGATTTTATTTCCTGGGAACTGAACCTATATTCAGATTAACGAATATAATGCCACCTGATTCTACTGCAATGTTTTTTTATCTTATTATGGGGGCCCTCGTCGGATTGGCAGCTGTTTTTGTAACACGCTCGGTTTATAAAATTGAGGATGCCTTTGACAGACTTCCTATCCACTGGATGTGGTGGCCTGCGATTGGAGCATTAGCAGTTGGAATTATTGGTTATTTCGTACCTAAAACCATGGGTGTGGGATACGATAATATCGAAAATATTCTTGCAGGCTCTATTACCGGAAAAACTTTGATCATTTTGTTTGTCTTTAAATTTATTTCATGGTCGATTTCACTTGGAAGCGGAACTTCCGGTGGAACCTTGGCCCCTTTGTTTACAATTGGAGGAGGATTGGGTGCTTTACTTGGCAGTCTGGGAATTTTTCTTTTCCCTGATGTGGGTATCGATGTGAGACTTGCCGCTCTTGTCGGTATGGCTGCAATGTTTGCTGGTTCCGCTCGTGCTTTGCTTACTTCAATAATTTTTGCTTTTGAGACAACTATGCAGCCTGTGGGACTTCTTCCTTTGCTTGCTGGCTGCAGTGCAGCTTATCTTGTATCAAGTTTACTCATGAAACATACTATCATGACTGAAAAGATCGCCAGGAGAGGAATTAAAATTCCCTTCGAGTATGAAGCAGATTTCCTCGATCTGGTAAGAGTGAAGGATTGCGCAACTTATAATGTTATAACAATTAATGGTGATAACACAGTTGAAAAAGTAAAGGAGTGGTTGTCAACCGGTTCTGTTGGCAGCTTCCATCATGAGTATCCCGTAATTGATAGCAAAAATAATTTAATCGGTAGTCTTTCCCGTAAGGAAATACTCCAGCCGGGTATAAAAGATAATCTGAAAATATCTGAAATAATTAATAAACAAATATCTGTCGTGTTCCCCGATAATACGCTTAAAGAAGCACTGGATTTGATGGCGGAAACAGATTCAACCAGATTGCCCGTAGTTGAAAGAAGTAATCATATACATTTGGTTGGCATTTTATCCAGAAGTGATATCCTGAAAGAAAGAAGAAATCATCTGAAAAAGAAACATGAATATAAAAGGAGTTTGAACTTCCGTAGGTTTTCGAAAAGAAAACATTAAACTTGATTCACTTACAGGAAAACTTTTAGTATCTACCTTCCCGGAAGATGTTCTTATTATTTTCCCCAAAAAAATGACATTGTCTAAGTGTAAGCCATAACCTAAATAAAATCATTAATATTCAATGTAAGATGTCATAAGTTACTATATCCTGATTTGTTCATTTTTATTCCATAATCTGGTATAGCCAGAACCAAAAAAGGATTACTCTTATTGCTCATTCTGGAAAAGATTACAAATAAAAAGCTATTAATTCAAATGTATTGTCCGGTTAACACTTCAAATAAATAGTCCTGATTACAAATGAGTCCTTCCCGTTAGAGGAGAAGGACTATAGGATGAGGTCTATTATCAATAAGAACTTATCCCAAATGGGCAGTAACTAATCAGGCTCTCTGTGTAGTTAATTTTTCCTTCCATTTTGCGTAGAATTTAGGAATCAAAGTATTACTCTTGTTCCCACCCATTAGATGACCATTAGATGACCATTAGATGACCGTTAGATGACCGTTAGATGACCGAAATATAACTTGTCGAACTTTTTATGGTTTTTTGCTAATAATTAAATTTGTTTTTAGAGGCTCTTTTTTTCATTCCTGAATAATTTCAGCCGGAATTATAATCCTTTATAATCTTTATAAAGGTATTTGGTCAATTTTGAAACGGAACTGAGTGAATGATTAGCCCGAATTATTTATTTTAATGCAAATGATTTCTCAAAAAGAAAATATCCTTGATCAATCGGTGCAGTTCTTAAAGTCTGTTGGACCTAAGCGTGCAGAAGCATTCAGAAAAATAGGAATTAAAACCATAAGGGATATTCTTTTTTATTTTCCTTCTCGACACCTTGACAGAACAACAACTCTTTCTTCAGCTAAGGCCTTCAATTATATATTAAATGGTTATGATGGCGAATTAACTATAATTGCAAAAGTTGAAGACAAAGAAAGAAGAAGGTTTAACCGAAGAGATATCATGATTGTTCAGTTCAGAGATTCGGCGGGATTTTTTGAGTGCATATGGTACCAGGGAGCAAAATATTTTTATGATGTTTTTAATGAAGGGGATTATTTCGCAGTTTCCGGTAAACCGTTAATTTCAAACCATGGAAAACTTCAGTTCGCACATCCGGATTTCGATAGGTTAAGTGAAGATGAATCAAAGATGCTCAATACCGGAAAAATTATTCCTTTCTACCGTATTCCTAAAGAGCTCAAAGAAACAGCAATAGGTGATTTCAGCTTAAGAAAAATTATTTCATATGCAGTAGAAAATTTTGCGGATAAAATTGAAGAAACGCTACCGGATTATCTTCTGAAGCAAAATGATCTTGTGGATATCGTTGCTGCAGTTAAAAATTTTCATTTCCCGGTAAATAGGGAAAACCTGGAAGCTGCATCAAAAAGGTTTAAATATGAAGAGCTGTTTTACCTGCAGATTTTAATCGCACTGAGAAAGTTGAATTATAAACTCAGACAACCGGGTCATTCTTTTAAGGTAAAAACAAGCCTTGTTAAAGATTTCCTCTCCATCCTGTCTTTCAAACTTACAAATGCCCAGCTCAAAGCGCTGAGCGAAATAAAAGCGGATATGGAATCAGAATTTCCGATGAACAGGCTTTTGCAGGGTGATGTTGGGAGCGGTAAAACTATTGTAGCACTGATCTCAATGTTGATCGCCGTCGATAATGGTTATCAGGCAGTAATGATGGTTCCCACAGAAATTCTTGCCGATCAACATGCAAAAAATATCTCCGCGATGATGAATAAACTATTCGTGGTTCATAAAAAACGGAATGTTAAAATAAGCCTGCTTCTGGGAGGACAGAAAAAATCTGTACGGGAAAAAAACCTGGAGGCAATAGAATTGAAAGAAGCTGATATAATAATTGGAACTCATGCCTTGTTTGAAGAAAATGTCAGATTCAATAACCTGGGCCTGGTTATAGTTGATGAACAGCATCGCTTTGGTGTGACCCAAAGAGGCAGGTTGTTGGGTAAAGGTATAACCCCGGATGTTATTGTAATGAGCGCTACTCCCATTCCACGTACACTTTCAATGACCCTGTATGGTGATCTTGATGTATCAATAATAAATGAAATGCCTGAAAACAGGCGGCCGGTAAAAACTGTACTTAGAGGAGAAAATAAGCTGCCGGAAATATTCAGGTTTATAGTAGATAAGAATAAAAAGGAGGGGTACCAGGCATTTATAGTTTATCCTCTCGTTGAGGAATCCGAAAAGCTTGAATTGAAAGCTGCTGAATCACATTACAATGAGTTGAGGGAATCATATTTGAAAGACTTAAACATCGGCCTGATTCACGGAAGAATGTCCTGGCAGGATAAAGAGACCGTTATGTTTGAATTTCTTCATAAGAAGTTTGATGTACTAATCGCTACAACTGTTATTGAGGTGGGTATAGACATTCCGGATGCAAATATTATTCTGATAAACGATGCTCATCGGTTTGGTCTTTCTCAACTTCACCAGTTGAGAGGAAGAGTTGGCCGCGGTACTAAACAGGCTTACTGCATCCTTGTGACAAAGGACCGTTATGCGGCAACAACTGATAAGCTTCCCTCAGATCTGGAATATCTCTCCCCGGTTCAAAAAGAAAAATATAAATCGGGGATACGATTGAAGACTATGGTTGAATATCTGGATGGATTCAAAATAGCTGAGGTCGATATGAAGCTGAGGGGCCCCGGTGATATATTCGGAACAAAACAGAGCGGCATCCCTGAATTTAAATTTATAAATATTATTGAGGATACCGGCTTGTTAATCTCGGCAAGAGAGAGTGCATTTAAAATTATTACCGGCGATCCGCATCTTGAGAAGGATGAAAATAAAATAATCCGGGAAATACTTTCCAGACACTACCGGCCTCAGCTTGAATATATAAAAATTGCATGAGTCCGGAACAATTGTGAAGTTGATCAATAAATAAAAGTTGATTAATAATTTTTTTTAATTAAAATTAGTTCAGGTGATTTTAAAAATTATTTTTATTGTTCTTTAAAAGTCTTTGGCGAAAAAAAATTTTTTGTAAAAGAAAAAAAGTTGTTGACTTCAGGTTTTTAATAATTATATTTGCTAAAAATATTTTTTAAAAGGAGAAAATATTTTATCTTCTTCTTTCTTTAATGAAAAGTTGAACGTTGCATTAACATTTAACGTCAAACCAGAAAGTGAATCTTTCCTAGAAATAGTACCCCCAAAATCAAACCTGCCCCATAAATTCAAGCAAAAAGCAATTGATACTTATGCTGAATGGGACACCTGGGATACTATAAATGCCGTAAAGCAGGCGATAGAATGTTTTAATAACGTAATTTTGATTGAAGCCGATCAAAATGCTTATAATAAATTTATTGAATCCAGACCCGACATAGTTTTTAACATCGCCGAAGGATTTAATGGAATCAGCAGGGAAGCCCAGATACCCGCTATGCTCGATTTGTTGGACATCCCCTACACCGGATCTGATCCTTTAACCTTGGCAACCTGTCTCGATAAAGCCCGTACAAAAGAAATTTTATCTTATAATAAAATCCCTAATGCTAAATTTATAATTGCTCACAGTCTTGATGATGTAGCAAATCCTGACCTTAAATTCCCATTAATTGTTAAACCGGTATCGGAAGGTTCCGGAAAAGGAATCTTTTCTTCCTCCTTTGTTGAAAACTTACACGATTTAAAAAAGGAGGTCGAAAGAATTATTTTTGAATACCGGCAGCCTGCACTGGTTGAAGAATTTCTCCCGGGAAGAGAATTCACAGCAGCAATACTCGGGAACGGAAGTGAGGCGCAAGTTCTGCCTGTTGTTGAGATAAACTACAGTGAGTTCCCGGATAATTTTATCCCGATCTATTCTTACGAAGCGAAATGGATCCTGGATACGAAAGAGAATCCTCTGAATGTTTTCCATTGCCCTGCTCGTATATCCCCTGAACTGGAAAAGGCAATAACTGATTGTGTGTTGAAAACATATCATATTCTTCGCTGTAAGGATTGGAGCCGAATAGACCTGAGACTGGATGATCGGGGAGTGCCTAATATTATTGAAGTGAATCCTCTCCCGGGTATTCTGCCGAATCCTGAGGAGAATTCCTGTTATCCTAAAGCAGCAAGGACTGCCGGATTAAATTATAATGATATGATAAATAAATTTCTTTTTTCTGATG
>DATICR010000074.1:0-23510 GCA_035456745.1 Ignavibacteriaceae bacterium | reverse complement strand
ATTTGTTTAAAGACCTGCTGATAGGAGTTACAAATTTTTTCAGAGATCCTGAGTCCTTTGTTAAATTGAAGAAAATACTATTGGAATTAGTGAATAATAAGCCTAATCATGATAAAATACGAATCTGGGTTCCGGGCTGTTCTACAGGTGAAGAAGCATACTCAATTGCAATTATATTGCAGGAATGCTTAATTGAGACAGGTAAAAATTTAAATGTACAAATATTCGCTACGGACATTGATACAGCAGCAATTGATAAAGCACGTACAGGTTTGTTTTCAGGCATTGAATCTGATGTTGGGAAAGAAAGACTTAAAACCTTCTTTACTAAAGACAGAGACCTTTATCGTATCAAAAAAGAAATAAGAGAAATGCTGGTTTTTGCTCCTCAAAGTCTCATTAAGGATCCTCCATTTACCAAACTTGACCTAATCTCCTGCAGAAATCTTTTAATTTATTTTAATAGTGAATTACAGAAAAAAGTAATTCCCGTTTTCCATTATAGTCTTATACCCGGCGGAATCCTTTTTCTTGGGTCATCGGAAACCATCGGAGGGTTTGTTGATTTATTTTCAATGATAGATAAAAAATGGAAATTTTATAAAAGAAGAGAATCTGTGCACTCGGCACAACCTTTTATAGAATTTCCTGTTTCATATTCAATTGAGAAAAATCTTGAGACTCCTATGAAAACATTAGAAATAAAAAACGTATCCCAATTGGCAGAAAAAATTATCCTGCAAAGCTATTCACCTAATTGTGTTATAGTAAGTGGAAATGGTGATATAGTTTATATTCATGGGAGAACCGGTAAATACCTCGAACTTACTCACGGCGAAGCAAAAATGAATATTTTTGGAATGGCCCGTGAAGGATTAAAACAAGAACTCCCCGCACTGATAAGGAAGGCTTTATCAAGGAGAAAATCATTAACCATAGAAGGAATAAAAGTAAAACCTAACGGCAATACATATTTAATAAATCTGACAATTAAACCAATTAAAGAACCGGCCGAGATGCGGGGGTATTTACTTCTCATATTTGAGGATATAAAACCTCAAAATAAAGTGCCGCAGTCTAAAAAGCTCCATTTTGCCAAGAGATCTGAAAAAATAATTAAAGAACTTGAGCACGAACTAAAAAATTCAAAGGAAGATTTACGTTCCACTATTGAAGAATTGGAGACTTCAAATGAAGAACTTAAATCGACAAATGAAGAGATGCAGTCAACCAATGAGGAGATGCAGAGTTCAAACGAAGAAATGGAAACCTCAAAGGAAGAACTGCAGTCCCTTAATGAGGAATTGATTACGGTTAACACAGAAATACAAAATATGAATGATGAATTGTCCGTTATTAATAATGATATGAAAAACCTTCTGGATAGTATTGATATACCAACCATTTTTTTGGATAACAATTTACTCATTAAGAGATTTACACAGAACACCGCAAAAATTTTAAACTTAATTTCATCGGACATTGGAAGACCAATAAACGATATGACTACCAATCTTAAATATGAAAAATTTATTGAGGATGCCAGGGAAGTTTTAAGAACTCTTGTTTATAAGGAAATTGAGCTGCAGACTAAAGATGATATTTGGTATCAGATGCGGATACTGCCATACCGGACGACAAGTAATATTATTGATGGTCTTGTAGTAACTTTTACTAATATTCACAATTTAAAATCCGCTTACCAGGAAATCCATAAACTAAACCAGGAAATTCAGCTATCACGCGAGTATTCCAATAATATAGTTGAAACAGTAAGAGATTCACTTCTTATTCTTGATAAGGATTTGAAAGTTCTTTCAGCTAATCGCTCTTATTATTCCTTATTTAATACAGTAGAAGAAAAAACTTTAGGAAAATTTGTATACAATCTCGAAGATAATAATTGGAATATTCCCGAGCTCAGGAAGCTGCTTGAGGAAATAATTCCTGAAAGCAGCTTTTTCGAAGACTATGAAGTTGAATACAATTTTAAAGATGGTAAAAAGAAATTATATTTAAATGCCCGCGAGATATTTCAGGAAAATAAAGAATCCCGGCTTATTCTTCTTGCAATACGAAGTGAAAACAAAAATTAATGAGGAAAAAATGAAAGCCTATAAAAAGAATTCAGTTAAAAATATATCTAAAAAAGCTAAGGCAAAAAACAAACCGGTAAAATCCGCAATTAAGAAAATTCAGAAAAAAGATAAACAAGTTAAATCAGTAAATAAGATACCAAATTCCAAAAAGCTGTCCCCGGGAAAAATTGAAGATGTGCAAAAACTCATTGAATTACTTAAGATTCATCAGATTGAACTTGAACATCAAAATCAGGAACTAAGAAACACGCAGCAAGAACTGGAAGAATCAAGAAACAAGTATGTAAATCTATTCGATTTTTCACCAATACCTTATTTTACGCTCGACTCCAACGGTAGTATTAAAGAGGTAAATTTAAGTGCCAGCAAAATGTTCGGGATTGACAGAAATAAATTAATGGGTAAAAATTTAATTACATATATTTATCCGGATGACAGAGTCATCTTTGGTTCTTTTATTAAATCTTTATTTTACTCTCCTGACAAACAATCCTGCGAATTAAAAATAGTAAGTAAAGATAAGCATCTGTTCCGGGTTCTACTTGAAGGACTAATGTTAGACGATATAACTGAACCAGGCAGCAAATGCCAGATTGCGCTTATAGATTTAACAGAATACAAGAAGATAGAATACGATCTGAATAAAGCTAATGAGGAACTTAAAAAACTCAACGCAAACAAAGAT
Source organism: Ignavibacteriaceae bacterium (assembly GCA_035456745.1). Taxonomy (GTDB): domain Bacteria; phylum Bacteroidota; class Ignavibacteria; order Ignavibacteriales; family Ignavibacteriaceae; genus DATFVA01. Next base: position 20,726 of record DATICR010000074.1, on the reverse strand, counting down.
AAATTCTTCTCCATCATTGCACACGATTTAAGCAGTCCCTTTCAGGGATTATTAGGAATTACCGAAACCCTTGTTGAGGAATCCAGATTACTTACTCCGGATGAAAGTAAAGAATTGTACAATTCAGCTTACAGACTTTTTAAGTTATTATCAAATCTATTGGAATGGGCGCAGATGAATAAGGGTGAGGTTAATTATATGCCTGTAGACCTCAAATTATCGTCAATTGTTTCCCAAAACATTGAGTTTATAAAACCCAAGGCAATATCAAAAGAAATTAGAATAAACACCGACATACCTGATTCTACCGAAATTTACGCAGATGTAAATATGATTAATTCTATTCTCAGGAATCTTCTGTCCAACGCGGTTAAGTTTACTCCACTGCATGGAGAAATACTTTTGTCCGTTAAGGAAGTTGGTAAAATGTTGGAAATATCAGTAAGTGATACCGGAGTGGGAATATCTGAAGAAGATATTAAAAGACTATTCAAAATAGATGAGAAGGTAAGTTCCGAAGGAACAGAGGGTGAGCCAAGTGCCGGGCTGGGGCTTATACTTTGCAAAGAGTTTGTTGAAAAACACGGTGGACACATTTGGGTAGAAAGTAAAGTAGGAAAAGGTTCGAAGTTTATACTCACTTTACATAAATCAAATTAATATAACATTTCTCTAAATTGATAAACATATAATTATACATTCTTACAAAAGTAAAAGCCCACTTTTCATCCCTATGCTCTATATGCTTACGGGATTTATATTCGGTTTAAATTTAAGGTTGCAAGGATTTCATAATCAGATAGATTTTAAAAAATACCCGGTTAAGTAATAAAATCCCCCGAAAAATCTTAATACACACAATTATCCCTATACCAAAGGATTAAGCCTTTTTTCATCCTTTCGCCTTATTGTAAGCCCCTTCATATTCAACTAAGTTATAAATGTGGTTTGGTACCCCTCAACTTCTCCAGGATTACGATGAGATCTGTTGAGACAGATATATATCCATAAGTCTCATTAATAGAAAGAGTTAATAAATGCTGTTTTTGAGATTCATCTGCTTGTTTTCGGCCTGGTTTTTAGGATATAAAGGATCAATATGCAAAAAATATTACTGATAATTTTAATGAATTTAATTAGAAAGGAATGTTAAAATGTTACATATAAAAGAGAATCTATCTCGTTTGGCTTTTATAATAATTACGATTGCCTCATCTTTAACCATAGTAAGTTGTACTGATTCAACGTCGCCTGAAACGGGGCAGGGACAATTGAAGATTACAATGGTTGATGCCCCGGCAGTTTATGAAGAGGTTAATATAATTGTTACAAGAGTTGAAGTTCATAAAGCTGACGCCGGTCAAAACAGCGGATGGTTTGTAATAAATAATAATGCAGCAACATATGATTTGCTTACATTAAGAAACGGTGCAAGTGTTATTCTTGGGGATAACTCACTTGATGCCGGGCACTATTCACAAATAAGATTAATAATCGGTACAGGAAGTAATGTGGTAGTTGATGGAATTACCTATCCTCTTGAAATACCAAGCGGGGAACAAACAGGTGTAAAACTTAATCACCAGTTCGAAATTCAATCGGGTATAATATACGAATTGCTTCTTGATTTTGATGCTGACAGATCGATAGTACTCACCGGGAACGGACAGTATAAACTGAAACCTGTTATACGGCTTATTCCGATGGTGATCTCCGGTACCATTACCGGTAAGATAAGTCCTTTATCTGCAGCAGGTTATGTCTACGCGATAAGCGGAACAGATACCGCAGGTACAATAGCAGAACCAGTTACAGGATCTTTTACATTAATGGCATTATTACAGCAAACTTACAGGATTGAAATATTCTCGGCTAATGCAGTTTATAACGATACAACAGTCAATAATGTATCTGTAATTGCAAAGCAAAATAATGATTTAGGAACGATAACATTAAGTTTAAAATAAATTGAAATAGTCAAAGGAGTTTATCACAAATGAAAAAATATTTAAAGTTCGGAATAGTTTTAGGACTAATGCTAATCTTTATAAAACCGGTGGCAGCTCAGGATCATGGATTTGGGATGGGAATAATATTAGGAGAGCCAACCGGGTTAAGTGCAAAATTATGGACAACCGATGATAATGCCTTTGATTTTGCGGCAGCATGGTCTATCAGGGGTGAAGGTAATTTACTTCTCCAGGCTGATTATGTATGGCACTTCTTTAATTTAATTCCGGTTTCCTCAGGTAAATTACCCCTTTATATCGGAATCGGCGGGAGGGTTGTTCTGGCTAATGATGCACAATTAGGTGTCAGAATTCCATTTGGTATGGATTACCTATTCGCTACAGCGCCCGTAGATATTTTTGTAGAACTCGTTCCTATTCTCGATTTATCACCCGCAACAGACTTCGGCGTTGGAGGAGGGATAGGAATACGATATTGGTTCAATTAGTATACAACCCGTGTAACCGGGTTATAAGGATAAATGGTTTTAATAACAAAAACAGGATTATTTATGTCTAATGGATTTGGCCTCGGTATAATAATGTTATGGTCACTGGGATTTTTAGTCCCCTACACTTTTATAGGTTTCATAGAGATACTTGTGATAATTTCATTTTCGCTTTTTCTTCTAAATAAGATTTCTAAGATGAAGTTTGTCATTACTAATAACAAACAAGATAGAAGATAAAGTTTAATTCAGTTGCACTAACGCATTACAATGTTGATATGACAAATGACGATTTACGAGTGTAGAATCAGAGTTTTACCACTGAGGCACGGGGAACTGGGAGACTCAGAGACTGGGAGTACTGAAAGAGGATAGAAGTAATTAGTAAACTGAAGAGGCACAGTCCGCAATCCTCAGTCCGCGGAGCCAGGATCTCCATCCGTCTAAAGCCGGGACCTTCGGCATCATCCCATCATTCAATGTGCAAGCATACTTTTTTATTTAGAGCGAAAGATATTTCTAAATATTGGAATTCATTTTTGCCGCGAAGATTCTAAGACGCAAAGTATTAATAATGAATAAGTCTTTAGGGGAAATTAATTTGTTTAAGCTTTTGGTATGCTTATCTGTAATTCAGAATTCTTCATATGCAAATCTCTCTGGGGAAAAGGTATCTCGATGTCATTTTCCCTGAATTTCTTGAATATTTCAAAATAAATTTTACTTTTCAGGATTCCCGGAGTGGTTATGTAACTGCTTGTCCAGATCAGGAGCTCAAAATTAAGTGAACTGTCGCCAAATTCTCTTAAAAGCACAACTGGTTCCGGATCTTTTAATACGCCATCTTCTTTCTCCGCAACTTCAAGTAATATCTGCTTTACATTTTCAGGATCCTCTTTATAAGCAACACCCACCGGAATACTGAATCTCACATTCCTATCATTGTGGCTCCAGTTAATAACTGTTGATGAAATAAACTCGGAGTTAGGAACAATCACAGAAATATTATCATTTGTCACAACCGTTGTAGATCTCATAGAAATGCTCATAACATCCCCAAAGACTTCTCCTACCTGGATCCTGTCCCCTACTTTTATCGGTCTTTCAAAAAGAATAATTACCCCGCTTACCAAATTGTTTGTAACATTCTGTAAACCAAATCCTATTCCAACGCCAAGCGCACCAACAAGAATAGTGACTGTACTCAAGTTAATTCCAACGGTTTGTACAACAACTATCAAACCGAATAAAAGAACACCGTAACGAATAATTGTACCGACCGCGAGCCGCACTCCCAGTTCCACCTTGCTTTTAGAAAGGACTTTGTAGATAATCCATTTTCTGAGCCTTGCAGTAATAAAGAAAAGAAGCCAGGCCAGAAAAATAAAGTAAATTAGAGTCCAGAGTGTTATTGCAGTATTCCCAATATCGATAAGATGAATGCTGAGGAAATCTTTTACAATATTAAAATATTTTTGTATGTATTCATTCATTAAATATTGCTGTATCCAGCCTATTAATCCTTACTATTCAACCTGTATTTAATATACAACTAAATACCAACAAACACTTCATCCAAAAGACGTAGTTCCTTTTTCATCCCTTTGACCTATTGTGCAATTTTATATTTCTATCTAACATCATTTACGACGTATTTATCATAAATGCATAAACGAGGATTGATATTGCAGCAGTTATCTGAAGACTATAAAGCCGAAGCCGATAGTGAAGAACCGTCGGGTATTATACCTGATTCGTTATTTTCAAAATTCTTCTTAGAAGTACATTCGCTTACTGTTTTTGTATTGCGCTTTTTCAAAGAGGTATTGAAACCGCCTTATGAGTTTAACGAACTACTTAAACAATCTTTCCTAATCGGTTATAAAACATTTCCTTTAGTCGCAATTACAGGTTTTATAATCGGGCTTGTACTAACAATTCAGACAAGACCCACATTGGCAAAATTTGGGGCCGAATCATGGCTGCCTGCAATGGTAGCAGTCTCAATTATCCGGGAAATCGGTCCGGTTATAACTTCGTTGATATTTGCCGGAAAAGTGGGTTCGGGAATTGGGGCAGAACTGGCATCGATGAAAGTAACTGAACAGATAGATGCTATGCAGGTATCAGGCACAAATCCCTTTAAATTCCTTGTAATAACAAGAATACTTTCTGCTACCCTGATGCTTCCGATATTAGTGATTCTTTCCGATGCGTGCGGTTTAGCCGGATCATACATTGCGGTAAACTTAAAAGGCAATGTAAGTACTTACTTGTTTTTTTCCCAGATATTTCAAAGTCTTCAATTTGAAGATCTGATGCCGGCATTCATAAAAACTTTTTTCTTTGGTTTTGCGATCGGAGTTATAGGATGTCATAAAGGATATTTTTCAAATAAAGGTACAGAAGGTGTTGGCAAAGCAGCTAATTCAGCAGTTGTATTTGCATCCCTAATGGTTTTTTTAATAGATATGATAGCAGTGCAAATTACAAGTTTGCTTCAAAATTAAATTAAGTAATCGGAATATGACAGATAATACAGAGAATATTGAAACTAAAAATGATAACAAGCAGAACAGTTCTATTGTAGTTAAGATGGAACATCTTAAGAAATCTTTCGGGAATAATCATGTACTGCGGGATATAAATCTTAAAATTACCAAAGGAGAAAACCTCGCAATCCTTGGACAATCCGGAACGGGTAAATCAGTGCTTATTAAGTGCATTGTCGGACTGGATGAAATTGACGAAGGAAATCTATTCTTATTCGGACGAAATATTTCTGAAATAAAAAGCAATGAATTATCTGAGATACAAAAAAAAATCGGTTTTCTTTTTCAAAGCGGTGCTTTGTATGATTCGATGACAGTAAGAGAAAATCTTGAATTCCCTCTCAGGAGACAAAAAGGTTCGAAGAAAAAGGAAAAAATGAAACTGTCAATAGAAGAAGCTCTGGAAAATGTTGGACTTTCTGAAACGATTAATAAGATGCCTTCGGAGCTTTCCGGAGGTATGCGTAAAAGATTAGGTTTAGCCCGTACCCTGATACTAAAACCCGAGATAATGCTTTACGATGAACCTACAACGGGACTTGATCCTATAACATCGAAAGAAATAAGTAAGCTAATCCTTGCTGTGCAAAAAAAATATAAGACCACCTCAATCATTATCACCCACGATATCGAATGCGCCAGGCTAACAGCAAACCGATGCATAATAATTAAGGATGGAATATGCTATGCAGAAGGATCTTTTACCGATCTCAGCAATTCGACAGATGAATGGATAAAATCATTTTTTGAATAGAAAAAAGAATCAGAAGAGTTAATCAAATGAAAAAAAATATAAGCAGTAAAATCAGATTGGGAATATTCATCAGCCTTGGAATTGCTGTATTCATCGCGGCGATATATTTTATCGGTGAGAAACAGCAGTTATTCAGGAGCACTTTTCGTTTAACCGGAGTATTCAGGGATGTCGGCGGACTTCAGGCAGGTAACAATGTGCGATTATCCGGAATAAACGTAGGAACCGTAGAAAATATTACAATAATCAGTGATACTTCCGTCCGGGTAGGAATCCTTATTGATGAAAGCACTCGAAAGTTTATAAAGAAGGATGCGCTTGCAACTATTGGTTCGGAAGGCCTTATGGGAAATAAAGTTTTAATTATCAGCCCGGGAACAGGCGGAAAAAAAGAAATAGATAATAATGATATTATAGAAACAGCTCCGCCCATAAATATGGACGATATCATGATATCATTAAAATCAACTATTGATAATACCTCAAGCATTACAAATTATTTAAAGATAATTACAAATAATGTACAATCAGGGAAAGGAACAATTGGAAGGCTGATAATGGATAAATCATGGAGGGAAAATTTCGATTCAACTTTTGCAAATCTGAAAGATGGTTCGGTCGGGTTTAAAACATTTATGGAGAAATCAAATGAACTGAGCTATATTCTGGCGTCATTAGATTCAACGGTTAAGAATGCATCGAATGTTACATTAGATCTGGCTAAGATTACTAGCAATATGCAGGCAGGAAACGGAATAATGGGAAAACTGTTAATGGATAAATCGACTGGTGAAAATTTCGATACTACTTTAGTTAATCTGAAAAACAGTTTAGCCCAGTTTGAAATCTTTATAAAAAAAGCACAGGACAGCTGGCTGCTCGGATTGTGATTGATTGCTGATATCTGAACAAAAGATGAAAAAGATATTACTCGAATAAATTTATGAATGATCAAATTAATTCTTCGCGTGGAACGCGTATTCTTTTCAGTACAGCAGCAATTGTTATAATAATTGCGGGTGTTTACCTTGCTCAGTCAGTTGTTGTTCTATTCCTTCTTTCTTTTTTTCTCGCTTTACTGGGAACACCAATGGTTCTCTGGTTAAAAGAAAAACGGGTACCATCGTCCATTGCCGTATTGATTGTTATGGCAATCATAGTAATTATTATACTTCTTATTGGTGCACAAATCGCCAGCTCCTTCAGCAACTTTACAGCAGAACTGCCTCAGTTACAAACACTAATCCGGGAAAGGGTAATTGAACTGGTTGCATTTTTAAAAAGCAAAGATATGATAGTCAAAGATAATTTTTTCCTGGAGTATATTAACCCTGAAGCAATTTTGAAACTTACGGCCAGTTTACTATCCGGATTGGGTTCTGCACTTTCTGATCTTGTACTGATACTGATAACAGTAGCCTTTATTCTTCTCGAAATATCAAGTTTCCCTGTGAAGATTCGTAAAATCATTGGAGATCCCAAACAAGTTTTTCCCAGGTTCACCGAGTTTATAATTAATATGAAACGTTATATGTTCGTCAAAACCATTATCAACATAGTGGCCGGAATCTTAATCGGATTGTGGATGTTCATACTTGGAGTAGATTTTCCTGTTTTATGGGGCTTCCTTGCATTTCTACTTCATTATATTCCCAATATTGGTGCTGTTGTCTCTGCTATTCCTGCAGCCCTTCTGGCATTGATCCAATTAGGAACAGGCAGCGCCCTGCTTGTAATTGCCGGTAATATTCTTGTGGGATTCGTAATAGGAAATGTGATTGAACCCCGGCTTATGGGAAGAAAATTTGGCCTCTCTACATTGGTTGTATTTTTGTCGCTGATATTCTGGGGCAGTCTTCTCGGTTTGATCGGTGCAATTCTTTCAATACCTCTGACGATGACGTTGAAGTTCTTATTTGAAACTTATAAAAGTACACAGTGGATTGCCATACTGCTTGAATCAGAAAAATCTACCAAAGTTAAGAAGTCAGAGTAAGATTAAGAGTAAGATTAAGATTTAGAGTAATCCTTTAGTTCTTGAAGAAATGGAAAGAAAAATTAACTCCATAGAGAGCCTGATTGTCAAGTTAACACTACAATTAAATAGTCATGATTTCAAACAAGTCCTTCCCATTCCAGGGGAAGGACTACAGGATGAGGTCTATTATCATTAAGAACATATCCCATATTGGCAGTAAATACATTTGAATAAATAATTTTTTATTTGTAATCTTTTCTGGAATGAGTAGTAAGAGTAAGATTAAGAGTAATCATAAATGGTTGTGAATATTTTGAAGATTATGATATGGTACTTATAATTTTTCTAAAAGGAATCATTACCGGATTTGTGATGGCAGTTCCAATCGGGCCTATTGGAATAATGTGTATTCGCAGGACGCTGACCGAGGGACGATTACGCGGATTAATCATAGGTCTTGGCGCTGCCACTGCGGATTTGCTTTATGGTTGTATAGCTGCCTTTGGACTTACGATTATTTCAAATACCCTTGTCAGCCAGAGAGTCTGGATACGGCTTGCAGGCGGGGTTCTGCTACTTTACCTGGGATTAAGAACATTCAGAAAAAAACCTACCGATCCAAAGATTCCAATAAACAATAGCGGAATTTTCAGAACATACCTGACGGCCTTTTTTATAACTCTTACAAATCCTTTAACAATTTTTGTTTTTCTTGCAATATTTGCCGCCCTCGGTCTGGGGAGTGATCTCGCCAATTTTTCTGCCTCAGCACTTGTTGCTGGTGTATTTATTGGTTCAGCATTATGGTTTTTTTTACTTAGTTCCGTTGTTACACTTTTCAGAAAGAAACTTGACTTAGAGGGGCTTGGGTGGGTCAACAAAATTGCAGGTATACTGATTATTATTTCTGGAGTGATTGTTATGGCGAGTTTGCTATGAATATTTTTCAACAGAGTTTGATCGCGGCTTTTTATACAAAAAATGCAGATTAAACATTTACAATTATCTACAATTTTTAATCCTGGGAAAAATAATGAATGAAATAGCGGGTTTCTTATCGTCCGTTACTGTTACACTTATAACACTTCTGCCAATAATTAACCCGGTGAATACAGCAGTGCTTTTACTGAGCATCAGTTCTAATCTGAGCACAAAAGAACGTAATCACCAAATTATGATGGCCTGCATTTATATGACGGCTATTTTAGTGGCCTTTCTCCTGGCGGGGCATTTTATTATGATTATCTTTGGCATCTCCTTACCGGGAATTCGTATAGCGGGCGGAATGATAATCGGGTTTCTGGGTTTTCGAATGTTGTTTCCTGCTAAAGAAGATATGACACAAGAAGGGAAACAGGAAGCACTTCAGAAAATCAATATCTCCTTTAGTCCTCTTGCAATGCCCAGTCTGAGCGGACCGGGTGCAATCGCAACTGTAATAACTATTTCCTCATCTATAGAAGAGCGTCAAGGATATGATAAATTTTTTGCATTTACCGGGGTTGTACTTGCTATTATAATTACTGCAATAACTTCCTGGCTGGTTCTTCGCAGCGCCGGTTTTATGAGCCGTATACTCGGCGTCAACGGTATAGACAGCCTTTCCAGAATTATGGGTTTTCTTCTTGTCTGTATAGGAATTCAATTTATAATTAATGCTATAATGGATCTGGCAGCAGGCGCAGTTATTTAGAATTAACAACGGATTGTGCATTTAAGGGTTTAAAATGACACCTCATCCCATTTTTTTTCACTCAATGGATGTAGTTCTTTTTTCATCCTTTGGATCGATTGAATAACATCCCCACACTTCATACATTTTAAAAAGAATTAGATGAAATAAGTTCTTTATATTAATGATATTAATAAAAATTATAGATTTGGTGGTTTTTCGTTGCGGCAGCCGGAGTTATGTTTTTACAATTCAAAGTTCTATCTGAATAAGTGCCTTATTAGAGTCATTCCTAATCTGTAAATTCACTTTAGTGTGTATGTTTAATCAAATTTATATTAATTATTGAGAATAAAAATGAATTCAAAGTTGAGAAATAAGGCGGACGTCAAAAGTCTTGCATATATGTTTATTACCACGATATTACTGATTGTTCAATGGCAATGGATCGGGGTGAATCCCTTCACTTATACCTGGTACCTTTTTATGTCTATAGCCGTGTCCGTTATGACCCATAACCATAACCATCTGCCGATGTGGCATTCCAAAAATCTGAATATGCTTACCGACTGGTGGCTGACTGTATTTTATGGTTTCCCCATTTTCGCCTGGATACCCACGCACAATAAAAATCACCACCGCTTTAATAACCGGGATGGAGATGATTCCATTACTTACAGAATAAGCGAAAGGAACAATTTTCTGACACTCATTTCATACCCAACAATAAGCGGCTATTACCAGCAGAGGGCTATCGTTAATTACCTTAAAGATCTGAAACAAAAAAATAAGCCCAAATTTATGCTATGCATTTCCCAGTATGTGGTGCTCGTCGTATGGGTTGCGGCTGCATTATTGATCGACTGGCAGAAAGCATTACTTTTTGTAATAATACCCCAGCAGGTATCGCTTTTCAGCGTACTTGTATTTAATTATGTCCAGCACGTTCATGCTGATGAGGAATCTCAATGGAACCATTCCAGGAATTTTACCGGTCTTCTGAATTTCCTCCTTTTCAATAACGGCTACCACACAATCCATCATCATGTTGCCGGACTTCACTGGAGCAAAGTGCCTGAAGCTCATAAAGAAATTGAACATAACATTAGCCCGGTTCTTCTTGAAAGAAGCTTCTGGTGGTTTATAGCAAGAAGCTATTTCTTCTCTCTCATTATTCCACGGTTCAGAACGAACTCGATGAGGCTGGAAAGGATCGTGGCAGGCAGGCAGCAACAAGACAGTAGGCAGATGCAGTAGGATGGAGAATGGGAAGATTGGAAGGAATTCTACGCTCCGGGTATTTTTCGAAATAATCTTTTATTTTTTGTTCAAGGATTTTTATAATCTGGCGAATTCAATTAAGGGATTATAATCGTGCTGATCTGCAACCCTTAATGCTGCTAAATATTTATCTCTTGCTTCACCTTCCTTTGTTAGATTAACACTTCCCCAGGTAAAATAAGGCTTCCCAAATCCTTTATTAACCAGCACATCTGCTATTAAACGTGAGTGTCTTCCGTTTCCATTTGCAAAAGGATGAATCCATACAATTCTGTGACTCAACCTGACAGCTATTTCATCTTCATCAAATACTTTATTCTCAATCCAATATTTGCTATCATCAAGGAGATTTCTCAGTTGAATTGGTATCATAACCGGGTCAACTCCGATATTCTTTTCTGATCTTCTGAATTCACCTGCCCATTTCCAGATTTCTGAAAACATTCGTCTGTGTAAATCACGTACAAACTCTTCAGTAAGAATTTTATCAATGCTGAACTTTTTGGTGAGCAGCCATTCATTTGCCTTTTCAACTCCAAGCTGCTCAAACTCATCCAATTCACCGCGAGTTGTGATAGTTGGTATTAACAATCCCTCTTTTTCATCTTCATCAAGAGGAGTTTGACCATCTGTATAATCGAGATCTAATCCCATAAATATCTCGGCAATTCGTTCTTGATTTTTTCTGCTCTATCCTTAATTGCTTTCTTAAGTCTTTCTTCTGTATTCTCCTGATCTTCAAGTTTCATAGTGTGTGATGTTCGCATAACAATGTCTTTAGCAACTATATTTGCTCGTTTCTCAATCAGTTTTTCTAAAGAGCCCTCTTTCGGTATAAATGTATATACAAAATCCATATCAAGTGCATTAGCAACTTCCCTGAGTTTCTGAATAGAAATCGATCCATCTTTTTCACGTTGCTCATACTGATTGATGTTTTGTGAACTGACATTTAATCTCTTACCCAATTGTTTAAGTGAGATGTTAAGTGTTTTACGGAGTATATTTATCCAACCATCTATAGGAATCTCAAATTCTTTTGATAAGGATATAATTTTACTAAATCGGCGGTCAAGCTGCTCTATCATCAATTTTTGTTTTTCTTTGCTCATAAATCACCATTTTTATCAGAAAATTAAAGCTATAACTTGATAAATACAAGAAATATTTCAAGCTATAAGTTGATAATTATTGTTCATATTTCAACTTTTAACTTGATAGATTCCGGAATCAATACAGTGGTTATATTTCATATCACTAAGCGTATACTAGAAAGGAAGGTTTGAATGAAGGAATGGTATGCTTTCACTTCGTTCAAAAGGTAAATTGGAAGATTGAATAGACATTAATCATTATGAAAAAAAACTGTCATTCTATCATATAAACCTTCCGCATTGATCAGAACTATCTAATCTGATTATTCCTTTTAATATTTTAATTTTCATTTTATTAAGGATTTACTTAATTTCAATTTTAATAAAGTTTCCCGGTTTCTATCTGGACATAGTCCATTAATAAAAATTATTTGTTTTGTAAAAAAGGGAGAATGAAATGAAAAAATCCATTCTATTTTATTTAGGGTTCCTGCTATTATTTCCGATCTTCACTACATATGCTCAGGTGGTTGATTATTTCTACCCGCTGAATGATCAATACGGAACAGGTTATTTAAACGAGAACGGGAAAATTGACGGAAATATAAATCTTACTTATCCGAATGTCGGCTGGGCCGTTTTCGATATAAGTTCTCTTCCGGAAGGTGCTGTAATTCAGTCAGTAGAGTTCTTCGGTTATATTATCGATACCAGTTTTCCCACCTGGAGTTCAACCCCGATGGGAACAATAAACCCTGTTACGGCCTCCGGAACTGATATTTACAACCAGATAATAACAGGTTACGGCCAGAACTCGGCATATATTTATGTAGATGAATGGTCGAGCTTCAATTTTGGATGGTACAATTATGATATGGGGAATGAAGTAGTGCCCGATCTCCAGGCTGCAGTAAATTCATCGCAGGGATGGTTCGCTATAGGATTCATCGTGCGTGATTTTAATCCCGGTAGTTACCTCATTTTTGAAGGCCATTCCGGAAGCAATTGGCCTTACATCGGAGTAACATACGAGCCGGTTCCTGTAGAACTTTCATCCTTCCGGGCAGATGCAGAGGGAAACAATATAATTCTGAACTGGCAGACAGCGACCGAAACCAATAACAAGGGATTTGAGATTCAAAGGAATTCAGGCAGCGGTTTTGATGTACTGGGATTTGTTAAGGGCAGCGGAACATCAACCGAAAAGCACGTCTACTCATATACTGATAAAACTATCAATCCGGGCAGGTACACATACAGGTTAAGACAGGTTGATTTTGATGGCAATGAGGAATATTCAAAAGAAGTTGAAGTAAACGTTGATCTGCCGGATGTTTATGACCTTGGCCAGAACTATCCAAATCCGTTCAACCCGACGACACAAATTTATTTCAGTCTTGCGGCGGATTCAAAAGTAACACTGAAAGTATTTAATATTCTCGGACAGGAAGTAACAACTCTGCTTAACCAGGATATGACTGCCGGTGTCCATAAAATTATATTTGATGCCTCACGACTGACCAGCGGTGTTTATCTGTATAAATTAGAAGCTAATGGAGCAGACAGAACCTTTACTTCAATAAAGAAAATGATACTGACGAAGTAATATAGTAAAGAAGCAATTTATTTTAGTCTTAACCAGGATTCACAGGATTAAAGCAATACGTTAAATACAATGTTGATGGCGCAGATTATATATGATCAACTCATATCTGAAAATTATTATCTGCGCATCCGCGTTCCAAACTTTTATCATAGTCAATCATAATTTCATAACAATCTGCATCCCAAAAAACCCGCCGCAAACCGGAATCCTCTCTGTGAAACAAGGAAGGATTATATTAAGTTAGCATTTGAAATGAAGCTTCATAATAAAATATTGCTGGGACTGGCGGCGGGGATCATACTTGGCCTGCTCTGCAATTTCTTTATAGATAAGGATCAGATCCAGTGGATTGTAAAATATATCTCATATCCCCTGGGACAAATCTTTTTGCGGATGATTTTTATGATTGTGGTGCCGCTTGTTTTTACTGCTATTGTACTGGGAGTTGCAGACTTCAGGGACATCCGTAAAATCGGCCGGATAGGCGGCAAAGCCCTCGGCTTCACGATCATCATCACTACAGTTTCCGTGCTCATCGGAATTCTGTCGGTCAATCTGCTTGAACCGGGAAAACAAATTGCTGCTGCAGACAGAACTGCACTTATTCAGACGATATCAGGAAGTGATTCAGTAACCGGGATAGTGGAGTCCGCGAAGGAATCCAAAGACTTTCTTCAGATCCTTATAAATATAGTTCCAAGGAATCCATTTGCAGAAGTAGTATATGCGTTTGATCCGAATTACCGGGGCGGCGGACTATTATCATTAATGTTCTTTGCGCTTATATTCGGAGTAGCGATGTCGATGGCAAATCCGGAACGCACACGCGTCCTGAACCAGACACTCCAGGGCATCTATGATGTACTAATGAAGATAATCGATTTCGCGATGAAGCTTGCCCCGGTTGGGGTCGCCGCACTGATTTTCACCACAACTTCCCAGCTGGGATTCCAGATTTTATCGTTACTAATGAGTTATGTTTCCATAGTGTTGATTGCATTGGCGGTGCATCTGCTGATTACATACGGAGTGATTCTGAAATACGTGGTCAAAATGAATCCCGTGAATTTCTTCAGGAATATATCCGAAGTGATTATAACTGCATTTTCAACCAGTTCATCGAATGCAACACTGCCCACGTCAATCCGGGTGACGAATGAAAAGTTCGGACTTGATAAAGACATAACAAATTTTGTACTGACCGTTGGATCGACGGCCAATCAGAACGGTACCGCCTTATATGAGGGGATAACTGTTTTATTCCTTGCACAGTTTTACGGAATAGATTTATCGCTTTCGCAGCAGTTAATAATTATAGTGCTATCGATACTGGCCGGGATAGGAACGGCAGGAGTACCAGGCGGCTCACTGCCGCTGGTGGTAGTAGTGCTCCAGACAATTGGCGTCCCGCCGGAAAGCATCGGAATTATTCTTGGGGTAGACAGGATACTGGATATGTCGAGGACCGTTGTCAACGTCACAGGCGACATCGTATTAACCTGCTGGGTAGACAAATCAGAACGCAGATTTTCAAGATTACCACTGATAAAATAAGTACATTCATTTATCTGCGTTACTCGTGATGATCATGATAATCAGCGTTCTAATAAAATTAAAGAACCGTCTCAAGGTCCCTCAGTCCCTAAGTCCCTTAGTCTCTCAGTCTCTCAGTCCCTTAGCCTCTCAGTCCCTCAGTCCCTAATTCCCTCAATGGTATTCCTTCCAACCACATAAGCATAAATTACCGCAGGAACAAAAACCAGATTAATTCCTTCAACCTCAGTTTCTTATATTTTTTCTCCCTGTCCATGTAAAATCGATATAACCAAACCCATCTGTCCGAGGTGATAATAATCGTGATGTATAAGTCCTTCAATCTCATATTTAATTTTGCGACCGGGTTTATATTCCTTTTCCAAAAAATCATCTGTTTTTGAATTGAGAAAGTTTATTAAATTTTCCTGAGTTTCATTTAATTCACTGACCAGTTTGCTCCAACCTTTTTTTCTAAGCAATTCCGGTGAAAGAAAATTTTGCTCTTTCTCAGTTTGTTCCTCAAACTTAATGTCATTCTGAGATCGTTTCAATACGACCATTCTCCAATAGATACAATGCCATAGAATTTCAGCAACGGAATGTTTACCGGGAAAAGGTTGTTTAAAAGCAATTTCTTCATTTATGGAATTTAACCTTTTTGAAAAGTTTGAATCTGTCCAGTTATCCCCCTCGAATAAATCCGTAAGCAGCAGTATATATTTTTTTACCAGTTTATTTGAGAACGAGATAGTCTCATAGTGTTTTACTTCCCGTTCAAGTTCAAGCAAATACTTCTCATCTTCCGGGTAATATTTCGCCTTATTAAATTCCTCTCCCGCAAATTTTTTAATTGATTCGATATCATCCCACTGAGTAACCGTGAAAATATGTGAAATTTCTCCCTCAGTACTCCGCCAGATCTGAGTATCCAGGTTACCCTTTGAATCCAGGTAATCTTTTATTCCTGTACCAATTACATACTGAAGATATTTTTCTGCATCCTCTTTTTTTGTTCTGCCGTGCCATATTCTTGTTATCATCTTTTTACCATATATTTAAATGAAAATACAAGTTAAGAAAAATATACTAAAAAAATGAGTTACGGGAAGGTGTAACGGATAAGTAAATGGAACGCGGATACATCCGAAGTTTCCAAATCAGTAAGATGACATCTTTTAAATTCTGTACCTAATAGTAAGAAGATGTCATCTTTAACATCAAAAAATTTACAATTAACAATTACAAATTAAAAACAAAGAAGAAAAAGTCAACATCAGGCAGCCTGCATTGCCGTTGGCTTCTGAAGGCTTATTTTAATAGAATCATCTTCTTTGTCTGGATGAAATCCTGTCCTGAGCTTGTCGAAGGATCTCCAGCATTAATTATGTAGAAGTAAACTCCTGATGCCAAATCATTCGCATCAAGTTCAACTTCATAATATCCGGGTTTCATTACGTCATTTTTCAGTTCTTTAACTTTTTCACCGAGTATATCATATACACTTAAATTAACCAGGACTTCCTTCGGGATAGAAAACTTAATTATTGTTGCCGGGTTGAAGGGATTGGGATAGTTCTGGCAAAGCTCAAACTCTGCAGGAGCAGTTAAGTCCAGCTCCACTTCCTTTGAGTAATTGAATTCCCCGTTAAAATCAATCTGCTTCAGACGATATAGATAAAAACCAGATGCAACATTATTATCCATAAATGAATATGACTCAGGTTCTGTTGTTGTACCCTTTCCGGCTATAAAAGCTATCTTCTCCCATTTGGTGCCCCGGTCATATTTCCCTGTGCACTTTTTCCTTTCTATTTCATATCCCTTATTATTTGTTTCGGTTGCGGTCTGCCAGTTGAGCACAGCTTTTCCCGGCGTATTTGAAGCAGCGCTGAATGAAACTAAATCAACCGGAAGCCAATACACACCCGTTACCGAGTAATTATCAATATACATTTCGCCGGATTCGGAAAAACCATAGAAATCGTTTGCTGAAACCAATAATTGAATGGGTGTTCCGTTAGCTCCCTGAGACCACTGCCATTGATAATAGAATTCTCCATTATAGTCGAAATTCCCCTCATCAAAGAGAAGATATATAACCGCTGAACTATGCACCCAGGTATCGAACTGAAAATTAAAAGTTGCAGCTGCAGTACCACCGGCATTTAAAGTTGCAGTCCCGTCACTGTTGAAGTAAACTTCCAATCCATATTCCTGAGTCCCGATAAAAGAAGCCATTGTGCTGAAGTAACCCGATTTACCTGAAGGAATATAGAAGTCGAAATCTATGAACCATAAATCCGGGTCTCCAGGTTCCCAATATTTAACTTCATCATTAAGGTAACTAACCAGAAAAGATTTTGATCCACTGGATACGATACTATCTGATACAAATGCATCTTCGTAAGAGCAGGGACTCAAACTCCATGTTGTCCAGTCAACCGGATTCTGGCATGCAAGCCTTTCTCCGGCTGTATAAGATTCAAAATCATCTGAAAAAAAGTATGCTTGTGCTTTTGCCGTGCAATAAAAACTTACAGCAGTTATTAAAGAAAGCAAAAAAAGTTTTTTCAGGGAAATCAATGAATGAATAACAGAATCCTTCATATTTCCTCCTCCCAGAAGAAATTATCTAAAAAATTCTGCTTCGGCAGAGTTGCGGATAATGAATTGTTCTATCCGGAGCAACCAAAAATCATCAGATGCAATTTGGAATAAATATTTGATATAAGCAAGAATCCGGGGGAAGGGTGTTTCGTTCTACTTCCAGATCAAAAGGATGAGAAGGTGTTTCGCTCCCGGATTTACACATCATAAGCAAATGAACGATTATTAATTAAGTTCATAGACAATTTAAAAGAAATTGTATATCATTAATCATACAATTTGAGATTAAATGCAGATATCTGTTACAGATATAATAGCAATAACGGCAACTTTTCAATTATTAATTTTCTCTTTTTTCCTATTAAGTCTCAAAAGAGGGAACAGGATAAACCATCTGCTGCTGGCCGCTTTTTTGTTTACTAATGCAATGTATATAATAGGTTACCTGCTGTTTGCATTTTCAGAAAATATCCTGCCCGCGGGAGTCCACTTCTTTTTTATAGGAACCTCATTCGGATTCCTTTTTGGTCCGCTTTTATTGCTGTACACTAAGTCACTGGTGCAGAGCAATTTTCAATTAAAAAAGAAAGACCTTCTGCATACAATCCCGTTCATAATTTATAACCTCTTATACAGCATTTATTTCCATTTCAAACCAACAGATTTAAAGATGGAAATGCTTCATCAGGGAAATGTGCTGCCGCACCTGGTGGGATTCTGGGTATCTCTTTTAATGAATGTCCAGATTCTTATTTATATGGCAGTTACATTATTTATTCTGATGGATTACAGTAAAAGGATAAAATCAATGTATTCGACGATCCATCATCTGAATCTCGGCTGGCTGGAACTGGTCCTTTATGCGTTTTTGGCGATGTGGCTTATAGATTTTGCACATTTTCTGATTAGAAATAATATCGGGATTTCCCCTGAAGTATCCGGTTATTTAACATTAATTTCAATTACAATAAATTTTGTATTTGCAAATCTGGTTATATACAGGGGACTTAAGCAGCCGTATCAGTTCTTCGTCATCGAGAAGGAGCTGCCTAAAACAAAAAGCGACAACAATATGATTTCAGATGAAGAAAGCAATATTTACCTTGAAAAACTGCTTGCATATATGTCTGCAGAAAAGCCGTATTTAATATCGACTTTGACAA
This sequence comes from Ignavibacteriaceae bacterium, assembly GCA_035456745.1. Lineage (GTDB taxonomy): Bacteria > Bacteroidota > Ignavibacteria > Ignavibacteriales > Ignavibacteriaceae > DATFVA01. The sequence continues at coordinate 2,025 of DATICR010000074.1, read as the reverse complement.
TTAAGGAACTTTCCGAAAGATTGGAAATAAATCCGAGGATTTTGTCCAGGATAATAAACGAAAAAAAACACCAGAATTTCTTTGATTTTATAAACAGCTACAGAATTGATGATGCAAAAATGATCCTTTCAAATCCCGCCAAAAGAAAAATGACAATACTCGAAATTTTATATGATGTCGGATTCAACTCAAAATCAGTTTTCAATACTACTTTTAAAAAGTATACCGGCGCTACCCCCACAGAATACCGGAAGAATTATCTTCGTCATTTTCATCACACCATTCATAAATCAGCGTAATTATCCCGCTCTTTAATTTTAGTTACACAATGTTGCACGAAGGAATCACAAAATTGCATCCCGCTAAGAGCTCGTAGGCGGAAGAATTATAAAAAGAATTATTTTGAATTTTAGAATAAATTGAACTCATCCTGTAGTCCTTCCCTTGAAAAGGGAAGGACTTGTTGTCATTCGTAACATTTTATTAATTCTGTTATCCAATAAGACATACAGTCAAAGTAATCATTATATCTAGAAAGAAAAAATTTAAGTTTATGCGCGTTAACTTTACAAATGAAATGACATCACCTCCAACATATCCCTCTCTTTCCAAGAGAGGGATTATAGGGTGAGTTCAAAAGATTTAATTGAAGTGTATGCAATAACAGCAGAATCTCCCCCCGCTCCGATCAGCTTAATTTACCGCTCATCACTTAAGACTAATAGAAAATAGTTCGGACTCACGCATCAGGACGATTTTTTATGTCTCAGATACTAATTTTCTTCCAAAATTTATCAGAATTTTGGAGGTTAATATGATCCGATTTGTTCTGCTCGTCTTTTTTTTCCTTGGAATTCTTTTCCAGGGTCTGATTAATGCAGAGATCTTAAACGTTCCCGCCGGTTACATTACTATCCAGGATGCAATAAATGCATCCCAAAACGGGGATACGGTACTGGTCGCTGACGGAGTCTACTACGAAAACATTAATTTTAATGGGAAAAATATTGTAGTTGCCAGCAATTATATTTTTGACAAAGATCCATCACACATCCTTAACACTATTATTGACGGAAGTAATCCTTTGCAGTCCGACTCAGCAAGCTGCGTTAGAATAGTTTCAGGTGAAGACAGTACTGCCGTCCTTGCAGGATTTACTTTAACAGGCGGAACAGGCACTAAATGGATTGACGAACATGGAGCCGGAATTTACCGTGAGGGAGGTGGAATTCTTATCACGCTGTCATCACCAACAGTAGTTAATAATGTCATTATAAATAATGAAGCAATTGACCGCACGGGAGTTGCAAGTGCAGGCGGCGGCGGAATCAGGGCCGGTGATTCAAATGCACATATTTATAATAATATAATTGCTCATAATAAAGGACATTACGGAGCCGGCGTTGTATGGAACTACGCCACCGGTGAAATGAAAAATAATATAATAGTTTACAACAGCGGCGGTGAAGATTTTGGAGGAGGAGGGATCTGGACATATGCAATGGGGACAACCATTATAGAAAATAATGTAATCGCATATAATTCTGTGACCGGAAGCGGAGGGAATAAAGGAAAAGGCGGCGGAATACTTATCTGGTCAACTTCAATTACAGCTAAGAATAATATAATATGGGGAAATACGCAGACATCCGGCGGACAGGTATACCTGGCAGGCGGCGCCAGTGCTGATGTAACTTACAGTGATGTGGAAGGCGGGTATATTGGGGAAGGCAACATAGATGAAGATCCATTATTTACCGGGGATATTTATTTACCATCATCAAATTCATTATGCATCGATGCGGGAAATCCTGATCCGGCTTTTAATGATCCGGAGGATCCCGGAAATCCTGGATTTGCACTTTATCCTTCTCAGGGTACAATCAGGAATGATATGGGAGCTTACGGCGGACCAATGAGTGAACTTCTCCCTTTTATAATTACATCAATAAAAGATAACGGCAGCGGGAATAATCTTCCTGAATATTTTCATCTGTTCCAGAATTACCCGAACCCATTTAATCC
>DATICR010000073.1:0-2742 GCA_035456745.1 Ignavibacteriaceae bacterium | reverse complement strand
CAAGGCCACGGTTAGGAAAAAGAACACAGAGCCTGAAAGTGCATCTGAGGGAGCTGCAAATAAATCAATTACCATAAAAAGAGGCATCAGGATAGTACCGGTAAAAGTAATTCCTGCAGCTATTTTTCTTACAAAATCTCTATATTGATCTGAGTGCATATGCATTCCGCCTTCCCAGTAAAAGAATGCGAAGAATATAGATGCACCAGTCAGGGCCATTGCAGCCGAGAGAAACCCAAAAAGTTTTGAGAGCACTTCCCAGGAAAACATCAGGTAGAAAATATTATATCTCCCCCACATCTCAGGATAAACAGCTACTGTGACGGAAGAAATGAACAACCATATTCCTATGAATAAAAAGAATATACCCCACTTAACAGATTTACCACTGAGGCTAAGATTAGCTTTACGAAATTTTGATATTTTATGTTCTACTTCCTCATCTTCCGGTTTGAAATTCTTAACTGAATCATAAATCTCCATAAAGGACATCGAATAACGGTAGGTATAAATTAATATCAGGCCGATACTCACACAGAACAGAGAAAATATCATATAAAGACTAATATTTGCATTAGTGCCCTGCAGAAGCTGGATATAAATAAGCATTGCTGTGATAATCGGAATTATTCCCAGGATGATTCCAACACTTTTATTTATTGTAAGAGTTTCAATGACATCTTTTGAAAACCTGATATAAAGTACATTAGATTCACTTAAGCCTTTAATTTTATAATAGAGAGATAGTAATGTTGCTCCAAATACAATGCTGATGAAGGGAATAAACAGAAAAAGTATCAGCATCAGGAGGTAATGCAACAATTGAATGTGTTCTGCAGATTGGGGTATAACAAGTTTATCAAGAAAATTCATTTAAATTCTCACCTTAGGAATTAAAATAAAAATACCAGTTTATCTAATGACAGGAGTACCACCACTAATAGAGCAAAGATGTTAATTTCTCTGAACGCCAAAGTGAAATAAACTTTTTCTTTAGTAAATCGCACGAGCTTGAACGAATTCCACACTAGCCATACACCAGCAACTAACAATCCATAACCAACAAAGGGTGATTGCAGTTTCCCAAATAAAGGAATCATCATACAGGTTACAACAGTAGCAGTTATCCATATAAAAGTGATTCTTGCAAGTTGATCGGGATTAAAGATATCCGTCAGTGTAGGAAACCCTGCTTTCTTATAATCCTTATCCAGCACCAGCAGAAGGAGCCAAAAATGAGGAATCTGCCAGATAAAAAAGAACGATGAAATGATCAATATCTGCGGATCAAATATATATCCGTTTGCTGCAACCCAGCCTACAGCAGGAGGAATTGCACCAACAAGTGAACCGGGAATAATAGCAAGAGCATTTTTTTTCTTTAATGGGGTATATACTGCATTATACCACACGAGGTTAAGTAAACCTAATCCGAGAGCAAGAAGTCCGGCACCGAAATAAATCATCGCTGAACCTGATACCAATAATATAAATATTATTTCCAATGCACCGGAAGGACTGATCCTCCCTGAGGGGATGGGTCTGTTTTTAGTCCTGTTCATAAGAGCATCGGATTTTCTTTCCTGGTAATGATTCAAAGCAGCTGATCCACAGGCAAGCAGTAGAATTCCTATTGTGGGAAGCACAGCTGATAAATTTAACTCACCTGCAGCAGATATAAATCCAAAAAGCATTGTTACGGTAACGAATATCGTTATCCGTATTTTAGTCAATTCAAATAATATTTTAATTTTTTCTTTCAAGCTCTGCTTTAATCACTTTTTTTGAGGTTTGTTCAGCCATTCATTAAAACTATTCTGAGACATGACGACGACCTTATTCAGCATGTGCGAATGATTGAGGCCGCAATATTCAGCACAAAACAGATCGAACGATCCTTCTTTTTCCGCCTGAAACCATGTGTAATTATTCCTGTTAGGAATTACATCTTTCTTAACACGAAATGCAGGAATAAAAAAAGAATGATTAACATCTCTTGAATGAAGCAAAACTTTAATAGGTTTATTTACCGGGACATAAAGTGTATCTGAGGTTGCACCATTCGGATACTGAAAACTCCATCTCCACATTTGAGCCGTTACATTTATATTCATAGCATCAGCAGGAACATCTTCCAATTTCTTATATCCCTTCCAGCCCATCCAGAACATGATCAAAACAAGTATTGTTGGAATTACTGTCCATGTTATTTCCAGAGGAATATTGCCATGAATATTTTTAGCTTTTGGATGCCGTTTCCTGTTAAACTTTATAACAAAGAAAATCATACAAGCTGTTATAACAACAAGAAAGAACACCGACACAGCCACAATGAAGAAAAATGTGGTATCGGTTGAAGTAACAAAAGTTGAAGCTCCTGAAGACATAAAATTTTCACCTTACGTAAAAGGAATAATCTGCAAATAGCAGAATGAATGAAATAACAATAAAAAACAGAGCAATACCTATGAATACTCTGAATGCCTTTTGTTCAAGTCTGAGGTGCATAAATATCGTTAATACCAGGTATGATTTAACACTGGCAATTACGAGAGCCGTTGTAACGGTCAGCTGTCCGAAATTTATACCGGCTACTGTAACCGTTAATCCTGTAAGAATCAATAATGCAAGCCAGACTAAAACATAAAGACCATAATGCGTCACATTTTTATCGTGCTGATGTTCTACATTTTTCTCCATTCAAAAACCTCAGGTAATAAGATAAAATAGTGGGAAAAGGAA
>DATICR010000072.1:0-6981 GCA_035456745.1 Ignavibacteriaceae bacterium | reverse complement strand
AGATAGATTCAAATAAACCTTGTCAATTTTTTAATAAATCAATTTTTACGATTATAGATTCGTTATCTTATTCCTGATAAATTAAGCGCAATTAGTGCGCATTTAGTGCGCATTTAGTACGATATTAGTGCGCAATTAGATAATAATTGCCCCTTAATTGTTTTTAAATTGTTTTTGGGAAATTTTTTGAAAATTATTACGGAGATTAATATGAATTCAGAGATAAGGGATAACGACAGAACAGACTTTCTCCGAAGTGAAAATTTAAAAATTATATGGTAAGAGTTGTGTTCTGAATCCGTGAAGTTATATAATAACCCCTTTTCGCCCCGAATATTTTAAAAAGAAAATTCTGTCTGTATAAATGGCCAAAAGTTTACATCACCTGAGCCTGATTCAATTTCAGTATTCATTCTTACTCCCCCGGTCATTCTGATGTTATCATTAATGTTTGTACATATTGCAGGTAGAATATTGAAATACCCTAGGGTCGATTCTAATCTCGTATTATTATTAATTACAATTGGGAGCGGCGGAAATAATAAATAATAACCATCATCCAGATTTCCCGGATTATAATCTAATACTGTTTGGCGGAAATATCCCATACTTAATAAAAATCCTAAAAGGTTTTTTCTGCTTGTTGAATTAAAAGTCAGGGATATATATATATTGGTACTATTGGACGAACCAAAATCGTGGTAATAATAGGTTTCAGAGCTGGAACCAAAAATACTTTCAATTTTTTCCTCAACGATGGAATAAGCTTCATAAGAAAAGTGATTAAACAGCAATCCCGCATCCAGCCTGATTCCCACGTCATTCTTAACAGATTGAAGTGCAAGGCCAAAACTTCCATTTGAACCTCCTGAAGAAATATTATATGAGCCTGTAACTCCAAAACCCCTGGATAAAAACAATTCAATATCCAATCCGCCGCTAATATTCGGAATTTCCCACGTTAAATTTCCCCCTGAAGTATATTCCATTTGTTCTGCTTCATTTATTTTTGACAACTTTGTATAATTAGTGGACAATCCCCCATTGTTTCCGGACTTATTTGAATAAGCCGTCGGATCGACGCTTGCTTTTATATCTTCAGCCGGAGTATAATTCAAATGGGGTATGATTTTTATTCTGCCTCCTTCAGTGTTTTCCGCCTGATAAACAGGGGGTAAACTGATTGCTCCCTTTATATGTGCATCTCTAAGCGTGGCTTCCCTGGTTACGGTGCATCCTGTTAAATATGAAAGAATAAATAAGACGCCAAAGACAACCCCGGACTGTTTCATTTTTACTATCAGACTTTTCATATTTTCCTCCTATTAATTTCTGAGGAAAGTTATATGTTGGGAATTACACTATTGTCAAAAAAATGTCATAATAATGTAAAAATTCTGAAATCTTTGTCTGTTTCATTTTGAGTTCAGGAAAAGAAGTTTATAAAACCTGAAATTGATCCCCGTTTTATTTTATTTGATTAACATTAATTTCTTTGTCGCTGTATAGCTTCCCGATTTTAATTGATAAAAATATATCCCGCTTGCAAGTTTGCTTCCATCAAATTTAAAATAGTAATTTCCAGCGGATTTTTCTTCATTCACTAAGATTGCGACTTCTTTTCCAAGTACATCAAAAATTTTAAGAGATACCAAATTCAAATGCGATCCTGTGGATGGGATGGAATATTTAATTGTGGTTATCGGATTAAATGGATTCGGGTAATTTTGAAATAATGAAAAAGAAATTCCCGGATCTACCTGATCATTAATATCTGTAACAGTTGTATCTCCATACACAATTCCATTAATAACAGCACCTTTAAGTGATTGATGGTCCGATCCGAAGTCAAAACTATGGAAATATGATACCAATCCGAAATTTGTAAAAAGTCTGTACTGATATTGATCGAGAAAAACTGAATTATATAATTTTGTTTTAATTTGTTGTCCGTAAAAAGTAGTATCTGAAGAATATATCATAGTATAAGGTGCATCATATACGAATCGATGACTAAATATTGAATCACCGATTTCAGCTCTTAAATCATCAATTAAATATTCCCGATTTGTTTGAATGGAATCTTCATCATATCTGTAAATTTTTGCACTTAGAGTATCGATCCTTTCATATAAGAATTCGTGGTAAGACGAGCCAAACTCATATTCTTCAACTTCAAAATATGATTTTTGATTGGGTTTAGAAATTAATGAATTAATCTTACGAATATATTTGTATCCATACCAACCTGTTTCATCCTGAATTGAACCATAATAAACCCAATAATCGCCAACTGCCAGAGGATAATATTTCAGCAATTCAGGATTTGCATTTAATGCCTTTAAATCATTAAAAGTATTATTTTCAAATTCATAAATATGGTATCGGGTGGCGATATATAATTTATTAGTTCCTGATTTTTTATAAATGCCCATTAATCGTTCATCAAAATGATGAATTAAAGAAAAGGTATTGCCATAATTTGATGAATGAAAAACTGAGTTATAGTTTGCGATGAATATATTTCCTGTCTGAACAGAATCATAGGTAAAATAAATTGGTCCTTCAAATTCAGTACTTAAATTCCAGCTGAATGGTTCACCATCATTATTCGAAACAAAAAATTTCGAAGTTGTCAATTTATTTTCATAATGCCAGTCATATATTCCATAAATATGCTGTGCATCTTCATCAAAATAAAATGAATTATAATTTTTATCCCAGTAATAACCTGTATCAACCGCATAATATGATAATCCCCCGTCGGTTGACTTAACCAATTTATTAATTCCGGTGCCTAATAAAATATTGTCATTAAAAGGGCTCATCGCATTGAAATCGAAAAAGGCTCCCTGATTCCATGTAAATCCGCCATCAATACTTCGAAGTACATAACCTCCATCTGCTATAACAATAGATGTATCCTGATGAGATATATAAATGTGATGAGGAGCCCATAAATCTGTATAAACTGGATTTTGATAATCGCTCCGGTAAATGTAGCCTAGAGGATCCGTGGTTATTTCAAGAACAGAATAAATATATTTATCGGGATTCAAACTCCAGAAATCGTATGCAGGAATATCTAATGTATATCCCGGTTGTAAAGGATCATTTGGGATAACTCTGTAAGCATCAAAGAAAAGAGTATCAACATTATTATTAATATCCCAATGATAAAGCTTATTCTCAATCACTGTCTGATCAGGATATTTAATTTCCTGGTAAATTCTATAAAAGAGATGAGTATTTCCGTTCTGATCTTCAAATCCTTTTAACTCAGAGAATGTCTGAGAAAAAATATTTTGAGAGAAAATGAAGCTCAAAAGAACTAATAACACTGATTTCATTTATACCCCAATTGATAATAATTTATTTCATTAAAATTAATTTCTTTGTTGCTGTAAAACTTCCTGATTTTAGTTTATAAAAATATACGCCGCTTGAAAGTTTGTTCGCATCAAACTTAATAGCATAATTCCCTGCCGGTTTTTCTTCATTAACTAAAGTTGCAACTTCATTCCCAAGAGCATCATAAACTTTAAGAGTCACTGATTCTTTATCAGGAATTTGATATACTATAGTTGTCACGGGGTTAAATGGATTTGGATAGTTTTGGGAAAGTGAAAATTTTGAAACCGAAATTTCTATTTTGACAACCTCCGAACATTTATAATTCCCATCAAAGTCGACTTGTTTTAATCTGTACAAATATTCACCGGGTTGAAGGTTATCATCTGCAAAAGAATACAATTGAGGTTTGGTAGTTGTTCCTCTTCCTTCTTTAAAACCTATAGTCTCCCAATTTGAATTTTCAATTTTCCGTTGAATTTCAAAACCCCTATTATTCGTTTCGGTGGAAGTTGTCCAATTTAAAATTACCTGTCCGTTCAGGGTCTTCCCTGTAAAACTTGTCAGCTCAACAGGTACAATATTACTTATATCAATAGAGTAAAATGACCGTCCGTAAGTTGCAGTGACTAAAGTACGTGTCGGGTTATGGAGAATGATGTCAGTAACAGGAGCATCTGGTAAAGAATCTCCAAGATACTGCCAGTTTCCACCATTATTCAGAGAATAAAAAACTCCTACATCAGATGCCGCATAGAGAATATTTGTATTATCCGGATCGACTATTATATCATTAACAGGTGCTTCCGGAATATTTGAAGAAATATCTGTCCAGGAACTTCCTGCATCACTTGTCCTGAAAATATGAGGAAGATATTCGTCGTTGCGATAACCACTTAATGTTGCATAGGCAATCATCGGATCATTTGGATCTATTGCAACACGTGTTACCCAAAAACCAGGAAGCGAATCAGAAATTTTTGTCCAGCTTGTACCACCATTAAGCGTAACCCATATATTTCCATCATCCGTTCCGGCGTAAATCACATTCGGATCAGATTTTGAAACCGCAATAGTTGTGACTGTCCCATAAACAAGGTTACCTGATGGAGTTCCATTCGAAAGATCAGGACTGATGGAGGTCCAGTTAGCTGCATGGTTTGTCGTTTTATAAACGTGATTAGTGCCGAAATAAAGTATTGCGGGATTATTAGGATCCATAACAATTGGGGAACACCAATTACTTCTATCAGAATATGATATACCGTTTGTTGCGTCCATAAAGGAACTGCCGCCATTTGTGGAACGGTTAAGTGCTCCATATTGATATTCTGCATATATATAATTGTTATTCTGATAATCAACCAGCACATAAAAACCATCCCCTCCAAGAATAATTTGGTAATCATTTGTATTTCCTGTCATCGTCCGCATCACGCTGTTATCCTGAGACCCGCCGTAAAGTCTGAAGGGGTACTGATAATCTACTTCACAAGTATAAAATTGAGTTATCGGCATTTGTGAAATAAAAGTCCATGTCGATCCTCCGTTGGTAGATTTGTAAACTCCGCCATCATTACCTGCAATTATAAAATTAGAATTAGAGGGATAAATATACATTGCATGCTGATCTACATGCATTGAACCGGAAGAATAGTTCCATGAATTTCCCCCATCAGTAGTTCTGTAAACATCCAGTCCCATTACAAAAACCTTGGAAGGATTATCAGGATCAACCCGGATATTTCCGAACCACCATCCATAAGATGAATAAAAACCGTTTAATGCACCATCATTAGTCCTTACCCAGGAATCACCTCCATTAGTACTTTTGTAAACACCGGTAAAATAACCAACGTCATCAGCATAAATTGCATAAAGAATATTTGGAGAAGAGGCTGATAACGAAATTCCTATTCTTCCTATGGTACTTGAATTATGCGGAATTCCATTTGTCAATTCATTCCAGGTTTCTCCCCCATCAGTTGATTTGTAAATTCCGCAGGTCGGACCGCCATACGAATGCCTGTCCGGTCTTCTCGTTCTTTCCCACATCGCAGCATAAATAATATTTGTCTGCTGAGGATTTATAGCGATATCTACGCAGCCTGTCGAATCAGATACATATAATTTTTTCTGCCATGTAATTCCCCCGTCGGTGGATTTGTACAGTCCTCTTTCCTGATTTTTAGCAAAGAGTCTTCCCATGGCACCCAGATAAATCGTATTAGAATTATTTGGATCAATTATAATTCTGGAGATGTATTGAGTAGCCGCGAGTCCGAGCAAAGTCCATGTCTGTCCCCCATCTATGGACTTGTAAACCCCATTCCCGCCATATGTCATTGAACCGCCGCCGCAATTAACTTCTCCTGTTCCGGCGTACACTACATTGGGATTAACGGGATCGACAGCAAGATCACCAATTGACATTACTCCTGTTTCATCAAATACAGGAACCCAGCTTGAGCCGCCATTTACTGACTTAAAAACTCCCCCGGATGCAATACCTGCATAAATTGTATCATAACTGGTTGAACTCATTTCAATATCTGAAATTCTTCCGCCTATATTTACTGGACCCTCCGGTAGCCACGAATTATTTAAAATCCTGCCGGGAGCATTTTTCAACTGATTTTTCTTTTCGATTGCAGCATAATATTTGTTTAACGGAATATCTCCCGTTGGATAAGCGCGCTGCCGATAAAACCAGTCTGAAGGAAATTCATCTCTTGGCTCAGAATGTTTTCCTGTTTGAAACAGATTGTTATATACAAGAAATCCAAATATTGTAAAAGCGGCAAGTTGTAAAAATATCTTCATATAAATTTTCCGGATTGTTAAACTGTAATCTACAGTTACATCTAATTTATTTCAATAAAATTAATTTCTTTGTTGCAGTAAAATCGCCAGCTTTCAATTGATAAAAATAAATTCCACTGGATAATTTAGTGCCATCAAAATTAACACTGTAGTGCCCAGCTGGTTTTTCTTCATCTACTAAGGTGGTGACTTCGTTTCCCAAAACATCAAAGACTATTAGTGAGACATTTTGTTGACTTTTGATTGAGAACTGAATATTTGTAACAGGGTTAAACGGATTGGGATAGTTTTGGAATAATATATTATCATAGTTGAATACTTCATCCGAAATCAATCCGGATGGATTTATACCCAATCCCCCAAGGGGAAAGTAATATTTATTCACCTCAGTATTGGAGCATATCACTAAAGTATCTTTTTTTAATCCCACAGTATGCGGAGTAAAAGCTAAAAATATTTCTCCTGTGTCTGAAGGAGAAATAATTAACGGTAGGTTGTCTGAAATAATTGAAAAGTTTTCCCCTATTAATAAATATAAAGTATCTATGCGCAAATCATTACTTGGGGAACTATTAAAAAATTTAAATGACTTAAATGAAGTTGAATCTATAATTGTTTGATTAAAAATAATTTGTTCATTTATCGGAGTCAATACTGGATAGGGTGATTGACCTTTTAATAAAATTCTCGCATTTATTACAGGTGAATATACTTCAAGCAGACCATCAAAATAGCCAAAAACTTCCGGGTGAAAACCAAGCTGTATATTGATACTGTCTCCTGCCGGTATAAAAAGAGAGGATATAC
>DATICR010000071.1:0-4173 GCA_035456745.1 Ignavibacteriaceae bacterium | reverse complement strand
TGCCATAAAGAATAAAGATGTGGTATTGGTTGGTCCTAACTGCCCGGGAGTTATTTCACCCGGCCAGGCAAAAGTAGGAATTATGCCGGGATTCATACATATGAAGGGAAAAATCGGTGTTGTTTCTCGGAGTGGTACTTTAACTTATGAAGCTGTAAAACAATTAACGGACGTAAATCTTGGACAATCAACCTGCGTTGGAATAGGTGGAGATCCCGTTATCGGTTCCCGGTTTGTTGATATTATTAAATTATTCAATGAAGATCCTCAAACCGAAGGGATTGTAATGATTGGCGAGATTGGCGGAACTGCAGAGGAGGAAGCTGCAGCATTCGTAAAGAAAAATGTGTCTAAACCTGTTGTCGGTTTTATAGCCGGAAGAACTGCACCTCCCGGAAGAAGAATGGGTCACGCCGGTGCAATCATTTCAGGCGGAAAAGGAACTGCAGCAGAAAAAATTGAAGCTCTGAAAAAAGCCGGAATCAAAGTAGCAGAAAGTCCTGCCGAAATAGGAAGTACAATGTTGAAGGCTCTCGGAAGCGCTGCTGCAAAAGCTAAATCAAAAAAGAAATCAATAAAAACTACATCCAAAGGAAAAAGTGCCGCAGCAAGGAAAGTAAAACCGTCTGCTAAAAGTGCAAGAAAAAGTATTAAGGGAAAATCAAAGCGTAAGTAAAAACAGAAAAATATAATTCAAGGAGTAAAATTTGAGTCACAGTACATTAGCGATAATCAAACCTGATGCAGTTAAGAAAAAATATATAGGTCAGATAATTACAAAAATCACTGAAGCCGGATTCAGGATCAAAGCGATGAAGATGGTGCATTTGACCAAAAGTTCTGCAGAGGGTTTTTATGAAGTACACAGGGGACGTCCCTTTTTCAGGGACCTTGTAGATTTTATGACATCGGGACCCTGTATACCGATTGCACTTGAAAAAGAAAATGCAGTAGCTGATTTCAGAAAACTCATCGGTGCTACGGACCCGGCAGACGCAGAAGCAGGAACAATAAGAAAGTTATATGCAGCCAATAAAGGGAAGAACGCAATTCATGGTTCCGATTCTGATGAAAATGCGTTAATTGAAATCGGGCATTTCTTTTCGAGAAACGAAATAATAAATAATTACGAAGATTAATTCTTAAAATATTTGGTTTTTTGAGGTTGTCTTAAAGAATTACTGCCTTTAGACAACCTCTTTTTAGTTAATGAAAAAACTTAAAACTTACTTGGGATTTCTGCTCCTCATTATGCTGCAGTCATGCAGCACGGCGGATAAAACTCCGGAATCAAAAAAAACTCAAGACCTGCTAATGGGTTCCGATCAGCTGATTCGCGAAAATCTTGATTTGATAAGAAATAAAAGACTCGGAATAATTGCAAATAAAGCAAGTGTTTTATCTGATGGAGTTTTAATTATTGATACATTGTTAAATATAGACGGAATAAATATTCAGGCTGTTTTCTCCCCTGAACATGGATTTTCAATTAACACAATTGCCGGTGAGGAAGTTTCAGATTCGGCAAGGGATGGAATTCCTATTTACTCACTTTATGGAAAGACCAGGAAACCAACACCTGAAATGTTAAAAAATATTGACCTTCTTGTTTTTGATTTACAGGATGTCGGGACAAGATTCTATACATATATTTCGACATTACACTATGTAATGGAAGCTGCGGCTGAAAATAATATTCCTCTTGTTGTGCTGGACAGGCCAAATCCAATCGGAGGACAGGTCGAAGGTCCTGTTCTGTTAGAAGAACAAAAATCTTTTATCGGAATTGCTCCTTTACCGGTTGTTCACGGTATGACTGCCGGTGAAATTGCCGGATTATTTTCCGGTGAACACTGGATTGGAGAAAAAAATATTTCTCTTAAAATAATTAAAATGAAAAATTGGGAACGGAGCAGATACTTTAATGATTACAATCTGAACTGGATAAGTCCCTCACCGAATATCCCCGATGTAAAAACCGCAGTTGTTTATCCCGCTGCAGGTTTTTTGGAAGGGACAAATATTTCAGACGGACGCGGAACAAAAATGCCGTTTAAACAAATTGGAGCTCCGTTTATATTGCCGCAGGAATTAATCAGACTTCTTGATTCACTTCAGCATAAAGGGCTTTCAATTAATCCTGTAACCTTTACACCGGTCAACATCCCGGGTATGGCTGATAATCCAAAGTATATAAATGAAAAATGCAATGGCATAAACCTGATTGTCACATCAGAAAAAGATTTTCAGCCGGTGGAGTTTGGAATTAAGCTGTTGTTTTCTTTATATAAACTTTATCCGGAAAAGTTTAACTTTGATGCTGGATATTTTGATAATTTAACAGGAGATAAAGAAATAAGGGAAATGCTGCTGATGCATAAAATGCCTTCTGAGATTGAACAGTACTGGCAGCCGGGATTAAATAAATTTAAGCAAATAAGGAATAAATATTTATTATACTAAAGGAAAGAAAATGAAAAAATCGTTCATTATCCTGATTGCAGGATTAATAATTTATGGATGCGGCGGACAGACCAAAGAAAAACAGCCCCAGCAAAAAGACCAATTCGCTGTTGATACTTCAGATTTAAAGGCTGCCCCCGTTGAAAACCCGAACCAGGAATATTTCCTGAGATATAAACTTGCAAAAGGAAATACGTATAACTTCAGACTGACTGCCATCTCCAAAGATGATCAGACAATATCATCGAAAGATTCAACTATAAATCAAGCAATAAATCAGACAATGATTTATAATGTGGGTTTGAATGTTACGGATGTTGATGCCGACAGCACAATGGAATTAAAAGCTGAAATAAATTCGATTAAAGTCGATGGCAATGCAGGAGCACAGCAGCTGAATTATCAGTCGGGAGTTACTAAAGATACAGCAGAAATTGACAAATATGCTCAGTACGAATCTCTTGTTAACAACCCTTTCTATGTCAGAGTTTCAAAGTATGGAGAGTTGCTCGATGTTTACCGGGCTGACGGAATTGTTAATAAGCTGCTCGATATAAGAGGTTATACAGATTCACTGAAGAGTGAGGAAAAAACTACTCTGAAAAATGATATAACTGAAGGAGTATTAAAACCGCTTTTAAGCCAGATATTCAGAAAATTACCTGAGAATAAAGTTTCTAAGGACTCTACCTGGAAAATTGAACAGCCGGCTTCCCGGTTGATGGTATTTGAGGTACATAATACGTCGGTATTCAAAATTACAAGTACTAAAAAACTTGACGATGAATTGATAGCCGATATTGATGCTGGCCTAAAAACCAATATAAGCGGAGAAAATAAATTATCACAGCAGGGAGTAAACTACGAGTTTCAGAATCCAAAGACATCTGGCAGAGGGAAAATTTATTTCAATGTGTCGAAAGGATTAATACAGAAAACCAAGATTTCCACTTCGGTAGAAATCGCTTTTAATATGGAATCAAGAGGCGAAAAAGGAAATAAAAAAGAAGTCATAACAACCACGAATATACTTGAGTATCTTCCTTAAAAGAATTCTGCAGAGAGAAAAACACTGGCACGATAGCAGAATAAATGGCGGTGTAGTTGCATAAATGAAGAGATGAAAGATTGATTGACTGATTGGTTGATTGACTTCCGTGGGGAGATTTTTCTCTTGCCCAATAAATAAGTTTGCTATAAGTTGATTTAAAGATTTTAATAAGGTTCCGGGGTAATATTAAAAATGAGCGGGATATAGATTGTTGCAAAATCATCGGATGATGTTACCATAATTTCTTACATAAAATTTCAAAATATAAAGTAAGAATCAAATAACGTTTGCTTTTGCAAATCTGAAAGGAGTCCGAAAATGTTTAAATCATCAATTCTTGCAATCATTTTCATTTCCACTTTCCTTCCGCAAAATATTATAGCTCAGGAAACAAATTCTTTACAGGTCAGTGGCGGCATAATTGAACCAATGAGTTCAGCAAGAGGACTTTCCGGGGCATTGCAGTTCAACTATTCATTAAATTCCAATATAAATTTTTATATCTATTCAGGATATTCTTCATGGGATTTTTACAGAATATTTTTTTATAAAGAACGTGAGGGAAGGGATCCGCAATTATTCAGATTAATTGGGGCAGATGAACATTCAATGGTTCCGGTTTATTTAGGCAGCAGGATAAATTTTCATACAATAAAACT
>DATICR010000070.1:0-4841 GCA_035456745.1 Ignavibacteriaceae bacterium | reverse complement strand
TTGACAAGATAGAGTCCGATTCTATCCAGAGCAGCAGTAATATCATCCGGTTCAATCAACAGTCCGAATTGTTCAACATCCTCAAATTCTCTGAACGATTTCAGGTTGGAGTAAACTACAGGTTTCCCACAGGCCATGTAGTCAAAAACTTTTATAGGCAGCGAACGCTCGAAAACGGAATTTTTATCACGGAGATCTATACATACATCAGCCGGGGATAATGCATCGGAATAATTAACATAATCAACTTTTCCCCGATAAGTGACTTTTACATTTTTGATTAATAAAAGTTTATCCGTCAATTTTCTTAATACTTCACTTTCATATTGTCCTATTATCAGGGCTGTGAATATCTTATCAGGAAAAAGATCAGCGGCTTTTTTTATAAGGGTAAGATATCTTCTAAAACCTCTCGATTCAGAAATATTTCCGGAGTAACATAATGTGAAATTCTTTCCGTCATATGATGGCTTTGAATATCTGAATATACCTGAAGGGGGGTAGTATCCGATGATAGCTTTTCTTTTTGTGGGAGCAATAAATTTATATAACCTGGCTTTACCTTTTTCACCTATGAATAAATAATCGGCCAGATTTGTAGCATAAATATTAAATACGAAATAACGAATAAATTTAATTATTTTCTGCAATCCCGAATACCGGTTTAATGTGCTTTTTAGAGGATAATACTCTGTAATATCAGAAATAATTTTCGCATCAGAAGTTTTTTCTTTTTTATACCTGTGAGCAGCAAGGATTGCCAGAGGTTCGCAGCAGATGATCAAAGAGGGATTCAAATATCTGATTTCCTCCGCTAACCTTTTTATTTTATCTTTATTACTGAGTGAATTACCGTCAAATCCCTTTATTTTAATACCCTCGGATATTGTATCAATCATTTCATTTGAACAAATTACAGACACTTCATTGTTAAACTTCTTAAGTGAAAATCCTATTTTATAGAAGATTCTTTCATCAAAAGGCGGGTGTCCGGTTGTAACTATTACTATATTCATCAAATAATAAACAATAATTTCTTAAATTTAAGAACAATTTTTGATAAAATACTCCTAATGAATTCTCCAAATAAAATTTCTGTCATTATTATTGCCAAAAATGAAGAAGTCAACATCGAAGACTGCCTGAAATCCGTTCAATGGGCTGATGAGATTATAGTTGTAGATGCAGAGAGTGAGGATAAAACCATTGAGATTGCAGGAAAATATACCGATAAAATATTCATTCGCAAGTGGGATGGGTATTCAAATCAAAAACGATTCGCATTATCGCTCGCAAAAAATGAATGGATTTTAAGTCTGGATGCCGATGAAAGAGTGACCCCGGAACTTCGTGAGGAAATTAAAAGTCCGAATGATAATAGCTTCGACGCGTACAGGATAAGACGTAAGAATTATTTTCTTGGGAAACATATTACAGGCTGCGGCTGGGATAATGATTATCAGTTGAGATTATTTAAAAAGTCTGCTGCGGATGTCACAGATAAGCTGGTGCACGAATCATTTTTTGTTAAAGGCAAAGTTGGTAAATTAAAAAACAGGATGCTCCATTATCCATACAGGAATTTAAATGATGCCGTAATAAAAATTAATAATTATTCAACTCTCGAAGCTTTACAGAAATATAAATCTAAGCACGTAACCCCCTTTGATTTTATTCTTCATCCCGTCAGCGCTTTTATCCAGCATTTTATAATTAGGAAGGGATTTAAGGATGGGAAATATGGATTGATGGTTTCCCTTCTGCATGCTATGACTAATTTGCAGACATATATGAAAATGTGGGAAATGAAGAATCATAAAAAATGATAGTATGAAAAAATTGAGATTCTTAATAGCAAGGATTGATCGAATTGGTGATGTTGTTTTGTCAACTCCTATACCACGTGAAATAAAGAAAAAATATCCCGATTGTTTTATCGGCGTGCTGGTTAGAAATTACACAAAAGATATTTATGTTAATAATCCCAATGTGGATTTGATTATTACTTATGATAATGCGGATGGCAGCAGTAAGACATTCAGCAATTTATTCCATGAAATCAGAAGGGCAAAGTTCTCACATTCATTAATGCTTCTTCCCGATGAAAGATTAAATTATTTACTTTTTCTGGCCGGTATTCCTTACAGAATCGGTGTAGGACATAAGCTGTATCAGATGATAACTTTTACCAGGTATGTATCCAGAAATAAATATATCCCCCTAAGACATGAATCTGATTATAATCTTGATATGTTAAGGAAAATCGGAATAGAAGCTGATGATAATACCCCGGAAATTTATCTGACTGAAGAGGAAATAAAGAAAGCAGCCTGTCTCAAGGAAGACCTTGACGGTAATTCACGCGGCTTAATCGGAATAAATGTCAGTTCAGGGAATTCAGCCCCTAATTTTAACCCCGAAGAGTATAAAAAATTAATATCTCTCTTATTAAATAATTCCGAATTTAAAGTTGCAGTTATGGACAAAGATGTCCCATCAGTTGTAGATAAAATGGAGGGCGTGGCTTATCCAAACAGAGATAATGATTTGAGAGATTCAATAATAAATTTTGCTGCACTTGACATATTAGTTTCGAACAGCACCGGTCCGATGCATATAGCTGCCGCTTTGAAAATCCCGACATTGTCATTATTCTGCCCTTTAACTGCCTGTTCACCGAAATTATGGGGACCATTAGGAAATAGATCTGACATTATAATGCCTACGCCGAATTATTGTTCAACACAATGTCCGATAGATCCTAAAAAGTGCGATTATTCGAAAGAAGGTGGTTTGAATGCAGAATTCATCGCAGATCGATTATATTATTTTATGGAAGAGTTAAATACTTAATGAAAATCCTTATTGCTCCCAATAGCTTTAAAGAAGCTGCCGATTCTGATAAAGTTGCAGAATTATTGAAAAGTTATTTGGAGAAAATTAGTTCATATGAGATTAACACATCGCCTGTATCAGACGGTGGAGACGGCTTTCTTAATGTGTGTAAATCAATGTTTAATCTCAGGATAATAAACTATGAGATTACAACTCCTTATGACGAATCTTCTTTCAATTGTGAAACAGGATATGATGAAAAAAATAAAAGGATGTTCATTGAATCCGCAAAAGTCATGGGACTTAGAGTCATACCAAAGGAGAAACGACATCCCTTGAACCTTTCCTCCAAAGGACTGGGGGATATATTGACTAAAATAAGAGAGGATGTAAATAATGGTAACCTTGATGTAAAAGATATTTACTTAGGAATTGGTGGCACGGGGACAAATGATTTGGGATTGGGAGTGTGCTCCCGTTTTGGATTAGAACTGATGGATATATACGGAAAAGCAGATAAGGTAATACCTCAGTACTTTTACAGGATTAAAGATCTTAAATGGGAAAAACCGTATTTGCCCTTTAATTTAAAAGTTGTATTGGATGTTACAAATCCACTAATGGGGACTAAAGGTGCTACAAAAACCTTTGGAGCACAAAAAGGTGCTGATAAAGGAGAGTTAGGTGTAATTGAACTTGGTTTTAATAAAATAATTAACTTATTGAAAAATAAGGATTTACGAAAATCATTTGATAACTTATCTGGTGCCGGCGGAGGATTAGCCGCCGGATTATATCTGTTCTTTGATGCAGATAAAATAACTGCAAAAGAATTCATAGGGGATTTTTTAGATCTGGAAACACAGATAGATAATAGTGATATTGTTATTACCGGTGAGGGTCACTTTGATGAACAGACACTTGATGGAAAGGGAGCAGGGATCATACTTGACCTTGCTTTACAAAAAAATAAAAAGGTTATTCTGTGTTGCGGTAAAATTGAGGACAATGTTAACAAAAGATTGAACAAGGATGTGGGGACCGTTGAATTGATATCGTTTTTTAGCAGCACAGAAGAATCTATTCAGAATTTCGAAAAAGGAATCGAATTGGCAGCCGAAAAGATCCTGACTATGATCTAAATGAACGCCCTAAAACTTAGAATTATTCAAAATACTGTAAATTAATTTTTTAGTGTCTTTTAGTGATTCGGTGAAAGGATTTTTAAATAGTTTTGATCTAAATGGGTTTTATCACTTCGGCATTTTTTATTAAATTTCCGAATGTTTATAATAAATCAAAAATATAAGGACAGGTATGCAGCAATATCTTGATTTGGTAAAACTGGTGTTGGAAAAAGGCGTACGTAAACCAACCAGAACCGGTGTAGATGCAATATCTTATTTTGCAGCATTTTACCGGGTTGATTTATCACAGGGATTTCCTCTTTTAACCACAAAAAAAATGCACTGGAATTCATTGCTGCGTGAAGTACTCTGGTATCTATCAGGTGAAAATCATATCAGGAATTTGAGACAGTATACAAAAATTTGGGATGCCTGGGCTGATGATGAAGGAAATCTTGAAACAGCTTACGGATATTATTGGAGAAAATTCCCGAGTGCACAGAAGAACAAAGATGGTCAGTGGGAGGTGCATGAAATTGATCAGATAAGATATGTTCTTGAAGAGCTTAAAAGAAATCCATACAGCAGACGTCTTGTAGTGACCGCATGGGAGCCGGGAAATGCCACGCAGAGTAAGCTGCCGCCCTGTCATTATTCATTTGCATTTAATGTTTCCGACGGAAAATTGAATTGCCACCTCACTCAACGATCTGGTGATATCGCACTTGGTATACCATTTAATCTTGCAGCATATTCAATTCTGACACAGATAATTGCTCAGGAAGCCGGTCTGGACTTAGGATTTTTTGCTCATACCATAATTGATGCACATATTTATGTCGCTAATAAAGGAACAGAAATGGAGAGGTATGATCATCT
>DATICR010000069.1:0-3942 GCA_035456745.1 Ignavibacteriaceae bacterium | reverse complement strand
ATTAAAGGCATCCAGAGCATCGATTCCATCTGAGAAAGAACTAATCCATTCTTCATTCAAAGCATTGAAATAAGCAAGATAACCTTTCGATAATCCAAGAAAATAATTATTCCAAATGTTATCTTCATTCTCATCCAAAAGCTGCTCAGACTGTTCTTCTGCGGAGTGTAGTAATGAATCTATTAATATTTTATTGTAATCTTCGCCATAGTCAAAAGACTTTGCAATTTGTACCGCTGCAAGATAAATTTTTCCGAGCGGTAAACGCGGGTACTTTGCATCAAGTTCAGTAAAAATTTTCTTTGCTTGTGTATAATCCTGTATTATAATGGAATTGATACCATTTTTCAGGCTGGAGTCCACATAAGTATCTGGATAAACCTGACAACAGGAAGGGGTGTTCAGATAAAATAATAAAGTGATAAAAAATGAAATCTTTATATTATAGGGTTCCAAATGTTCTGTCTCCCGCATCTCCTAGACCGGGAAGAATATAACCCTTATTATTCAGCTCCCTATCTAATGCTGAAGTATAAATTTCAACTTCGGGATGGGCTTCAAAAACTTTTTTTATACCATCAGGTGCAGAAACCAGCGAGGCAATTATACAATGATCAATTCCATCGCTTTTCAGCTTAGAAACTGCTGCTGTGACACTTCCCCCAGTAGCAAGCATCGGGTCTAAGATTATTATAACATTATTCTTTTTTGTCGAAGGGATTTTAAAATAATAGGTTTGTGGTTCGAGTGTTTTTTCATTCCTCTCCATTCCTATATGTCCAACTTTAGCATCTGGAATAATCTCCAGAAATCCATTTACCATCCCCAGTCCCGCTCTTAGAATAGGAATAAGAATAATTTCATGAGATAGTTTATATCCTTTCGTTTTTTCCAACGGAGTTTCAATTTCAATTTCACTAAGCATAAATTTTTTACTTATTTCCGCTGCCAGAATTATTGAAAGCCTGTTAACGGCAGCCCGGAAAAATTCAGGGGAGGTTTGTTTGTCTCTTAATCGGGTGATTTCCCTTTTTACGATAGGATAATCAATGTAATGTAAATTCTTATATTCCTTTTCCATAATACCGGGTAATACCTAGAATAATTTATTTTATTTTTCTTCCCAAAATAGATAAAAGATTTATAAAAGGAGAAAGCGGAGGAGTATAATTATAATTTATTTCTCCAAGAAATTTCGCCGGCATTTTTGATCGTATTAAGGAAGAAATCAGATCACCGTATCCCGAGATTTCTTTACCTCCCAAAAATCCGGCACCAAGAATATTTTTATTTTTTGCATGGTAAACTATTTTACCAAATACCTGCTCACTTTGCGGCATTACTTTTACGAGATTGGCACCAGTTGCATCCACACTCATAAATGGTATTCCCTTTTCCTTTGCTTCCTTTGAGGTTATGCCGACAGAAACCTGATATTTATTCAATATTTTTACCGAAATATTTTTTACTACAGTACCAGCAGTCTCATTCCTGCCGGCTGCATTTTCTCCTGCAATATGGGCCTGATCATGTGCTATGGACGCTAAAGGAAAATAATCAAGTTGCTTCGTAACTTCATTAATTATTTCAATACAATCCCCGCACGCCCAGATATGAAAATCAGAGGTTCTTAATTTTCTGTCTACTTTAATACCTCCTTTAACAGATAGGTCAAGTCCGGCGCCACGGGCGAGAATATTATTTGGTGAAAATCCGGTGGCAGAAATAATGAGATCCGACTTTAAAATTCTACCGTCAACATTTAATGATTTGATTATCCCATCTTCAACAGAAGGCTTAATTTTTTTACAACCGCCGATAAAAAAGAGATCGTTTTTTTTCAACAACTCAAGAATCATCAATTGAATTTCAGGTTCAGTATATGGCAGAGGAAGCTGTTCTTTTTCAATAATAATTATCTCTTTTCTTAAATTGTGAAAAGCATCTGCGGCTTCAAGTCCGATATAGCCTGATCCGATAATAACAACGGATTCAATATCTCCCGATTTTATAAAATCTTTTATTTTAATTAAGTCAGGAATATTCTTAAGAGTGAAGAGATTAATTGCAAACTCCGGAAAACCTGGAATTATGTTAGGAACGGATCCGGTTGCAAGAATGAGTGATTCATAATATTCCGTAAATTCTTTGTGTGTCTTTCTGTTATAAACAAGTATGGATTTGGCACTACGATTAATGCCGATAACTTCACATCCTGTATAAACATCAACATTTTTTTCCTTCTTAAATTTTTCAGGAGTATAAGTAATTAGGCTATTATAGTCGGGAATATTGCCTGAAAGGACATAAGGGATTTCACAGGTACCCGTTGATATGAAATCACCTGATTCAAATAATATGACTTTCGCATAGGGATTTGTTCGTTTGGCTTTTGCTGCCGCAGCAGGACCGGCGGCATTTCCACCAACTACAATTATTTTACCAGACTTATTCAAATGAATAATTATTTGTTCTTGAAACTTAGAGTAAACGGAACACCCAAAAATCCAAAATGCTCACGAATTTTATTTTCAAGATATCGTTTATAATGATCAGGAATATCCTTAGGATAATTTGCAAAAAACAGAAATACCGGATAATTGCTGCCTACCTGCGTAATATATTTTATTTTGACTTCTTTGCCGGTATGAGTTGAAGGAGGTGGATTCCTTTCAATATCTGCCAGAAGTATTTCATTCAATTCATTTGTAGGAATTTTTTTCTTTCTTTCTACACTAATCTGCTTTGCAAGTTCAATCAGCTTAAATATTCTCTGTTTAGTTAAAGCAGAGATAAAAATTATGGGGAAATAATTTGTTCTCCCAAGCTTGTCTTTAATAGCGAGTTCAAATTGATGTGAGGTATTTGTTTCCTTTTCAATCAGATCCCATTTGTTGACTGCAATAATAATTCCTTTTTTCCAGCGGACTGCTTCATCAATAATTTTCTGATCCTGATTTTCCAGACCTGATTTTGCATCTATCATAACTACAGCAACATCGCATTCCCCTATTGAACGAAGTGAACGAAGCATTGAAAAAAATTCAATGCTCTCCTCAATTCTTTTCTTCTTTCTTAATCCTGCAGTATCCACAAGTATAATCTCCTCACCATAATATTTCATTATGGAATCAAGACTGTCTCTTGTTGTTCCAGGTATATCTGTTACAATACTTCTGTCAAACCCAAGTAATGCATTTGTAAGAGATGACTTGCCGACATTAGGTCTCCCCACAATTGCTATTTTGAGACGTGCATCTTCTTCAGAGATTTCTGTTTCAGGAAATTCTTTGGTTAGATCATCCAGGAAATCACCAATCTTTCTGCCTACGAGTGCCGAGATATCATGAATTTTATCAATCCCAAACCGATAAAATTCTGATGCCATTGGTTCGAATTGTGCGGAATCAACTTTATTTGCAAGCAGAAAATATTTTTTGTTTGAATTTCTGAGGAGTGCTGCAATTTCTTCGTCAATTGGACTGATTCCTGTACGAACATCCACCAGGAAGATTATAACATCCGCCTGGTTAATTGCAATTTCAACCTGCTCACGTATGGCTCTTTCAAACAAATCTTCTGAATTGGGTACATACCCACCAGTATCTACCAGTTCAAATTTTTTCCCGGCCCATTCCACTTCACCATAATTCCGATCCCTTGTAACCCCGCTGGCATTGTCAACGATTGCTTCCCTTTTTCCTACCAGTCTGTTGAATAATGTTGATTTACCGACATTCGGCCGTCCGACTATAACTACAATTGGTATTTTCATATCACAAATTTAAGGTTTAAGAAACATAAAATATAAAACCGTTCATTTAATTAAATCCCATATAAAGTCTGAGTACGCTTTAACTACGCTCTGACTACGCTCTGACTACGCTTTATTCAATATAAATTCCCTTTGGTAAGATTTTGTGATGAAAAAAAAATTACCTG
>DATICR010000068.1:0-10003 GCA_035456745.1 Ignavibacteriaceae bacterium | reverse complement strand
CTAAAGCGATTTTAATAAAGGGCACAATGTTTCAAGATAAAAGAAAAAAGTTCAAAGTGGTAAAATCATATCATCTGTGTTTATCTGCGTAAGGACCACCTAACCGACGCTGTCTGACCTGTCCTGACATCTGTATCAGTTGGCAGCCCTGAAAGATTGAATATAAGTGAACTCATCCTGTAGTCCTTCCCTTGCGAAGGGAAGGACTTATTGTCAGAGGTAACATTTTATTTATTCTGTTATCTTGCCAACTATCTATCCTGCATATGCCATCCGCAATTTTTCTTTTCCCAATGAATTAACAAGTGCAAAATCTTCTTCGGTGACTTTTTCCTCATCCCCATAATAATTATGATCGACGCTGTCTTTCTGGATGCTCTCCTTTATCGCGACAGATGCCAGTACTTCAAGATTTAACGCGAACCTGAGATGAATATTTTCTGATATTTGAACTCACCCTGTAGTCCCTCTCTTAAAAAGCGAGGGACATATTGGAGGTAATGTCTTTTTATTTGTAATGTTAACACTGAATATATCTGAAAGTGAGGGCTGAAGATTAAAGAAAAAAGCTCGACGGTTTCTAGTCGTCCACTGATTTAGAATTATAGGACTCCTTCGAAATGACTATTCCTTATCCTGCATATGCTCTCAGGAGCTGTTCTTTCCCGAGAGAATTAACGAGCTGGAAATCTTCTTCTGTGATTTTCTCTTCGTCTCCGTAGTATTTATGATCAACGCTGTCTTTTTGTATACTTTCCCTTATTGCAACAGAAGAAAGCACTTCAAGATTCTCAACTATAACATTATTCGAGTCTTCAGCATCGATTCTTCCTTCAATAAGGTAGGGACCCATTGACATTGTCTGTTCTGCACAGCGGTAATAAACTTTCGGGAATATCACGGCTTCAAATGTTCCGGTCAAATCTTCAAGAGAAAGGAATTTCATTATATCCCCTTTTTTCGTCCTTATTCTTTTGGAGCTCATATACCAGCCAATCATCTTAACCTTCCTGCCCCGGTATTTTTCCTTATCCTTCGCTTTTATAACTGAGGGATGGTTTGTCCACTCCCTGAAAAAATAAAGAGGATGCCGGGTGACCATGTAATTAAAAGTTTCATATTCAGTGCGGCATATTTCTTCAACGCTGAAGTTGATATCTGTCTTGACTTCCTCTTCAAGAGCAAATGTTTCATTGATAAAAAGATCATCAATGGCATGATTCAGAAGATTACGTCGGTGAACATAAATATCAAGCAGACGCAGAAGCTCGGGACGCGTTTGTCTGAAGCACCCCATTGCACCGCATTTAATCAGCAAGGCACTTTCCTCATAAGCGAGTCCGGTTCTTACAAGAAAATCTGCCAGCGAAACATACCTTCCGTTATTTTTTCTTTCTTCAATTATTATCTCAATTGAAGAAGAAGATAAACTTTTTATTGCCATCAAACCGATGCGAATGGTATTCCCTTTTCCAATATATTCATAATTGCTGTGATTAATTGACGGCAGTTCAATTTTGAGTCCCATCCTTTTTGCTTCCCATATATAGACTGCAGAAGAATAAAATCCCCCGCCGTTATTGAGGACGTTAGCCATAAACTCAGCCGGATAATGCGCCTTCAGATACGCAACCTGGAAAGAAAGAAGAGCAAATGAAGCGCTGTGTGCTTTACAGAAAGAATATCCCGCAAACGATTCAATTTCTCTCCACAATTCCTGTGTTACTGCTTCGCTATGTCCTTTAGCCCTGCAGGAGTTAAAAAACTTAATGGTTATTTCTTTCATTGCTTCATGGGAGCGCATTTTTCCGCTCATTGCCCTTCTGAGCAAATCTGATTCTTCAAGTGTTAGACCTGCAACATGATGAGCAACTTTAATTACATCTTCCTGGTAAATCATTACCCCATATGTTTCACCCAGATATTTTTTCATTTCGGGTACAAGGTATTGACGGCGAGCAGGATCCTTATGCCGTGCAATAAATTCCTGCATCATTCCGCTTTCGGCTACTCCGGGACGAATGACAGAGCTTGCCGCGGTAAGCATTTCAAATGTTACAACATCAAGACGGCGGAGCAGCGAGCGCATTCCCGGTGATTCAATATAGAAGCATCCGATTGTTTGTCCCTTACGAATGAGTTCTTTCGTCTTCTCATCATTAAAGAGCATTTGAAAATCGAAGATATCAAACCGGATATTTTTAGTGTTTCGGGGAATCGGGGGATAAAGAGTATGTATTTTGCTCCCTTCCCTCCATTCCGGCGGGACCTGATAAGTTAGAATATCGGCTGTATTTGAACTTTTTGTAATCATAATATAGTGAACATTTGAACACTATATATTATATTTTTTGTAATTAAAAAGCAAGGGGGGAATCAGGATAATTGGGGGAAATTCATTCGGATTCATAAACTGTTAAAACAGTTACAGAAAGATAAAATGATTGAGTAATCCCCGGGAGAAATCCCGAGGTTAACCTTTTCCCTACGGATAAATCACGGCGTTAATCTTTTCCAGTCATCAGAAAAATGAAATTCTTAGTGTCATCGGGATGAATTTATAAACTGTTTGAGAAACGGTTGAAACCGTTTCTAGTTCTACTCACTCTATTATTAACCAACAGATAAATCTGTTGGTTAATGAGAGCCAATTAAAACGGTTATCGCAGTTCCTGTTTTATTTTGATCCCTGAGATAAAATCCCGGGGTAAACCTTTCCCAACCTTCAGAAAAATGAAATACTTCGCAAGTAAAATTATTTATAGCTTATTACTTTCTAATTATCGTCTACAAATGGAATAATTAAATTCGTCAATTAAAACTGACGGCAATTCCTTACAATTGATATGCTTTTCATCACTCGTCCGGAGGACTCCTATAGAGAAGACTCACCTGCGCTAAACGTTACGGTAGGCAAGTTCGCAATGACTTTTTCAGGATTATTTTTTTATTTGACAATTAGGAAGGAAATTTTTACAATATGTATGGATTTTAGGTGCAACATGGAAGAGAAACCGGAATTAACTCAGACTGATGATGATTTAGTCTGGGTATGTCAGTACTGCGGTGTTAAGAATAGTGTATGGGTAGATCTCACTGTGGATGGCAAACAGGATTTTGTGGAAGATTGCAGAATCTGCTGCAGACCGAACAGAATCATTGTCACAAAAAATATTGAAAACCATATTTTTACCGAGAGCCGTCCAATAGACGAATAGCTCAATACGGAAAATATTTTTTGCTACAACAGATTTTGCAATATTAATCCATTAT
Organism: Ignavibacteriaceae bacterium; assembly: GCA_035456745.1. GTDB lineage: Bacteria > Bacteroidota > Ignavibacteria > Ignavibacteriales > Ignavibacteriaceae > DATFVA01. The sequence continues at coordinate 6,730 of DATICR010000068.1, read as the reverse complement.
CATGCGTAAGAATGAGGAACTATCTTCATCGTCGTCTTTATCTTTTTCCTCTTTCTTTTTTGCCTTTTCCTTCGTCCAGCTATAACGTGATGCATCAAATTCGAAACCACTTCTTGGAGTTTCCTCCACTACTTTTTCTTCAATTGTTGACCTGGGACTTTTAACGCGATAGATAGTGGGGACTTCAAGATCTTCTTTATCTACATCATCAGTGGGTTCAAGGAAGTTAAAACCACCTCTGAAACTTTCTTCTTCTTTCCTTTTTGGAGGAGCGATTGAAAAAGCTCTTTTGACAGAAGCCTGAGATGAATCAAACCCGGTGGCGATTACAGTATAAGAGACATAATCATTCATTTCATCTTTCTGCACACAACCAAAAATAACATTAGCTTCCTCTCCGGCAGCTTCAAAAATTACATTATTACCATCATTGATTTCCTGCATTGTAAGGTTGCTTGAACCGGTTACATTAAGAAGAACGCTTTTTGCACCTTTAATATTAATTCCTTCAAGCAGCGGACTCGAAATTGCTTTCTGCGCAGCTTCTATCGCACGGTTTTCACCGCTTGCAATTCCGCATCCCATTAATGCTTCGCCGCTCTGATTCATCACAGCTCTTACGTCGGCAAAGTCCACATTTATCAAACCCTCTACGGTAATTATATCTGCGATCCCGCGCGTAGCTTCATACAAAACTTCATTCGGCTTATCAAAAGCTGCAAAAGCATTGATGCCTTTATCAAGTATGCTTAAAAGCCTTTCATTCGGAATTACAATCAAACTGTCGACATGACCTTTGAGCTCCTGTATTCCAGATTCAGCGTTAAGCATTCGCTTTTTACCTTCCCAGCGGAAAGGTTTAGTAACTATTCCCACTACAAGCGCACCAATGCTTTTTGCAATGGACGCAACAACGGGTGCACCACCGGTTCCTGTGCCGCCTCCCATTCCGGCAGTTACGAATACCATGTCGCTTCCTGCAAGCACTTCAGCTAATTTTTCTCTGTCCTCCTCAAGTGATTTTCTTCCAACATTGGGGTCGGCACCTGCACCCAGACCGCGGGTAATATTGGCACCACACTGAATCTTATGGGTGGCACAACTGCCGTTTAATACCTGCGCATCGGTATTAACAGCCACATATTCCACTCCACTTAGACCGCGGGCTATCATGCTTTCTATGGCATTACATCCTCCTCCACCAACTCCCACGACTTTAAGGATGGCCGACATTGGATTACTTTTATCAATAGTTGCAAATCGCGACATAGTTTCCTCCTATAAATTGAATTTATAATTCATCAAAAAATTGTTGAACCCGTTTAACTATCAGGGATATTTTATTTTTATTCTTTTGTTTTTTAGGTTTTATTAATCCCTGATATTCACTTGATTTTCCTCCCGGAATTCCCCGGATTAGACCAGCAACAGTGGCAAATTCGGGACTTTCAATTTCATTAGATAATCCTGCGCCTGATTCCTGCGGCACGCCTATTCTTGTTGGCAGTCCGAATACTTCCTCTGCCAGCTCTGTGCATCCTTTCAGGAGTGAACCGCCTCCGGTTAATACAATACCAGCTTTTATTTTATTTTTGAAACCAGCACTTCTTATTTCATTATCCACCAGGACGAATAATTCCCTCATTCTGAGGCTGATTATTTGTGTTAACAGACTGATTGGAATTTTTGTATTGCCACGTGCGCCAACGCCCCTTATCAGAATGTCCTCATCTTTTATAATAGCGCTTTCCGCTGCATATCCAAAATCTTTTTTAAGTTTTTCCGCCTCTTCACTTACAACACCAAGTGATTCTCTTATATCATTTGTTACCTGATTACCTGCAACTCCAATAACTTTTGTATGCTTTATGGCTTTGTTATGGAATATCGCAATATCCGTTGTTCCACCTCCTATATCAATTAAAGCAACGCCAAGATCTTTCTCACTTTCCTCAAGAACAGAAGTGCTTGATGCAATAGGCTGCAGAATATAATCCTGAACATGCAGTCCTGCCCTTTCAACAGATTTTCTTATGTTTTGTATTGCAGGAATTGAAGCAAGTACAATATGATTTGTGGCTTCCAGTCTAGAACCTGACATGCCAATAGGATTTTCGATTCCCGGCTGATGGTCAATGGAAAATTCCTCAGGAATTATATGAAGTATTTGCCTATCTGAAGGTATATGTATTGTTCTGACGTCATTCTCAAGTCGATCGAGGTCACTTTTAGTTATTTCGCTATCTTCACCACTTATAGTAACATAATTTCTGTGGCGCATGCTGGTAATATGTTCACCTGCAACTCCCACATTCACATGAGTAATTTCAAATCCTGCTCTGTTGCATGCAATTGAGACAGCACTTCTGATTGCTTCGGCAGTTTTCCCTATATTAGCGACCAGACCTTTATGCAGACCTTCCGACGGAGCCACGCCAAAGCCAAGTATATTAAATTTATTTTCGGAAAGTTTTTCCGCAATAACGGCACAAACCTTTGTAGTTCCCAGATCAAGTCCCGCTATTATATCTTTTCTCATTCTGTTAAACCTGTAGTTTCATTATTGCCGAGATAAACTGCATTACCAAATCTTAAATCTATAAAAGAGCTGTTCATTACCAATTCACTCTGATCATCAGCGCCCGATATCAATTCGTCAAAAGCAACAATTTTAAACGCTGGATTTCCTTTACCGAAGATCACCGGCGGTTTTAATCCTGAAAACAGCAAAATGATATCCCCGCCATTTCTAAGATTTATTTCCGACAATTTTTTAGCGACATCATCATCGGCAGAGCCTGCGGCATCTATTATTTTATAGGCTTCAACTAATCCCGGAGTTTTTAATTTTTCATTTTTCTTCAGCAGATCAGAATTATCTAAATTCGAAATTACCGGCAGATTAGAAATTTTTGTATTTGGAATAAAAGGTAAAATTTCAAAATTATCAGATGAGAGAAACATTCCATTATTATTCATAAGGACCGCTTTAATTTCTTTTTCTGTCAGATTAATATGAACTTCATTATCACGACTAAATTCAACATCAGCTCTTTTTACATAAGGATGTTTTTGAAGTCGTGCTTTAATTACCGGCAACGTTAAACCCTTATAATTTTCCGCATCATTCAATTTTATAAAAGCGAGGTAATCGTTCTCATTAAGTAATTTATTTCCGGTCATAGTAATGGATTTAATCCGTTTATCCAGTTCTTTCCTTTCCGAAGCAATAGAAAGAAAAAACAAAAAACCGATTAAGATTACAAACAGCAAAAGTCCCAGTATTTTTCTTCTTGTTTCACTTTTCATTTACTAATCATCCTTACAAACTCTTCCCCGAATTTCCAGATATCTCCCGCACCCATTGTTACAATTATATCGTCTTCAATTTTTAACTCATCAAGAAAAGCCGGGATTTTCTTTTTATCAGGTATATATATCACATTTTTATGTCCGAACTTCTTTGCAGCATTTGCGATCAATTCACCTGATATCCCTTCAATCGGATCTTCACGAGCCGGATATACATCGGTACAAATAAATATATCAGAGTTAAGAAATGACCTGCCAAATTCCTGATAAAAATCTCTTGTCCTTGTAAAAAGATGAGGCTGGAATACCGCAATCAATCTTCTATTCCATCCTGCCCGCACAGCAGCCAACGTTGCACTGGTTTCGGTTGGATGATGGGCATAATCATCTACAACAAGTATTTCTTTATTATATTTTACTTCAAACCTCCGATAGACTCCGGAAAAAGATTCCAAAGCATTTTTTATGACCAAACAGTCTATGCCCAGTTCTTTTCCAATAATTACCGGCACAAGAGAATTTTTAATATTATGCAGTCCAGGAATATTTAGTTTAATTCTGCCAAGTTCTTCGTCCTTATATTTTACCGTGTATTCACTTGAAAATTGTTTAAATGAAACATCAACCGCTCTTACATCTGCCTGGGGGCTAATGCCATAAGTAATAATTTTCTTATTTATTGATGGAATAATATCCTGAAGTCCCGGTTCATCAAGACACAGGACAATAAAGCCGTAAAACGGTACTTTATTTGCAAACTCTACAAAAGCCGATTTAATGTCATCGAGATCTTTATATGTATCAAGGTGTTCACTTTCCAGTGTTGTCAGAGCTGCAATGGTGGGTGTCAGCTTAAGGAACGTTCTGTCAAATTCGTCCGCTTCAACGACTATAAAATCACCATGACCAAGCCTTGCGTTAGTTCCGCCCAATCCACTTAATTTTCCGCCGACAATAATAGTGGGATCAATATTGCCTTCCGTTAACGTTAATCCGACCATGGATGTTGTTGTTGTTTTTCCATGGGTCCCGGCTATACCGATACCATATTTCATCCTCATGGACTCGGCCAGCATTTCAGCACGTTTTATTACAGGAATTTTTCTTTCAATTGCTGATTTTACTTCCGGATTATCAATTGTCACTGCAGATGAATAAACAAGAACGTCAACGTCTTTCAGATTTTCAGGAGAATGTCCTTCATAAATAGTTATTCCGAGTTTTGAAAGGTGATCAGTTATCTCAGTCAATGATCTGTCAGAACCGGATACTTCAAAACCCTGACTTAAGAGGATCTCCGCCAGACCGCTCATCCCGATGCCGCCAATTCCAACAAAATGTACTCTTCGAATATTCTTAAACATTAAGTTGTTTCAACCTTTGCTTTCAATTCTTCGAACTTTATTAAAAGTTTATCTTCATTTTCATAGTCGTAAGGTCTGATGATTACCGAACGTCTTCTGTTCTTTAGCTTTATCCTTACGAGTCTGAAAGCATGATTAGCCATTCTCTCTCTCTGCTTTGAAATTTTAATTTTTTTTATCTGACTCAGCAATATTTTTTTCATTCCAAATCTCGTAACAAACGAAACCGAATCAGGGCCTATCTCCAGATATTTATTTTTATAAAGATTATAAAGCAGACTAATCAGTGAAATTATTACTATTAATCCAAGTAGATAAATAATTGGATCCCGGGTTATCAATGTAAATGTTTCTTCGACAAATTCTCCTCTTATAAGTAGATAAAGTGCAAATACCACAAGGTATATTATAGTTGACTGATAATAGAAAGACATGTTGTATTTAAAAGTCTCTTTGTTATTTATTTTTTCTTCGGTCATAAAGCGTCGGCAAATTTTATTGCACTTTCTGCTATCTGTGAAGCAGCATCCGGTTTGCTGAATTTTTTAGTATTGCTGCTTAATTCATCTAATTTTTTCGAATCAAATATTATAGAAATCAGTTTATCAGTTAAGACATTTTGAACATCCTTATCTTCTATAAGAATTGCAGCATTTTCCTCAGCGAGTGATTTGGCATTATAATATTGATGATTCTCTGCTACATTAGGCGACGGAATTAATACAGAAGGAATACCAAGCACGAGCAGTTCAGCTATTGTTGTTGCACCGGCTCTTGCAATTACAATATCGGCTGCTGAGTATGCAAAATTCATATCATTAATAAACGGTACAATGATAATTCCCTCTGAAGTTAGGGCTTTGTACCTATCATAATAAATATTCCCCGTCTGCCAAATAACCTGCAGATCCTTTTCTTTTATAGTCGAGAGCAAATGCGCCATAGCTTCATTTATTGAATAAGCACCCAGACTGCCGCCCAGTGTTAATATTGTTTTTTTATGAATATTCAGATCGAAATGTCTTAGTGCTTCTTCTTTATCTATTCTGTTAAGACTTTCTCTCACCGGATTACCAGTAACTTTAATTTTCATGTGCTGTTTTAAATATTTTTTTGAATCTTCATAGCTAATATGAATTTCATCTGCATATCTTTCAAGTATGCGTGTTGTTACTCCAGGAAAACTATTCTGCTCCAGCAATATTATTTTTGCTCCCATTACTGAAGAGCCCCATATTGCCGGTCCGGAAACATAGCCTCCCGATCCGATTGCTACTTTTGGCCTGAAGCTTATATTTATAATTAATGACTGAAATAGTGAAACAATTAATTTAATCGGAAATAAAATATTCTCAAGAGTAAATGTCCTTGAAAATCCTTTTATCCATATTGATTTAAACTTATAACCAAGTTTTGGAACAACTCTTCCTTCAATTTTTGATTTAGTACCCACAAACAGGATATCCGCTTCAGGAATTCTCGCTTTAATTTTTTCAGCGACAGCGACGGCAGGGAACAAATGTCCGCCTGTGCCACCACCTGCAAATAAAAATCTATATTCTGATTTAGAAGATGCCATTAATTTAATTCCGTATTTGCAGATGATTGTCTGTTATTATTTTTATTTTGTGTGATAGAATTGGTCATTCCAATATTAATAAGGATACCTGTTGAGATACACATAAATATTAAAGAAGTACCACCATAACTAATAAATGGAAGCGGCAGACCTGTTGTTGGTACAAGTCCCGTAGCTACAGCAACATTAATGAACGCATTAACCAGTACCGAGATTGAAATTCCGAAAGCAAGCAGCTGTCCGAAAACATCCTTACATTTTTTTGCTATCAGAATTCCTGCAATAAAAAGAAGGAGGTAAGCTAAGAGTACCATGACCGAACCAATGAACCCGAGCTCTTCGCCGAGAATCGCAAATATAAAGTCACCGTATGCCTCGGGAAGGAAGAGATTACTTTGTCTGCTGTAACCAAGACCAACACCAAGAATGCCGCCGCTTCCTAATCCCAATAATGCCTGTCTGACCTGAATGTTTA
>DATICR010000067.1:0-11428 GCA_035456745.1 Ignavibacteriaceae bacterium | reverse complement strand
AGTCCGTCGGCAGGGATCAGGTCTATGTACATCGATGCATAAGCCGGATATTCATTCCGCTCAGGTTTGGGTATTATCTTCATATTATGATCCTTTTTTAAATACAATATAATAAAGAAAATGATGTTTGACGCCTGAGCTTCCACCAAAGGGCCATTAATTTAAAAAAGTACCCTCAGTCAGAAATTACCAAGGGTACCATTTAACCAACCATTTATCACTGTTTTATGCTGCGTTCGGTGTATCCAGTTTCCTCAGATCTGTATACAATTCCTCATCGTTTAGTTCGTGATCTACCAGGCTGCCTGAGAAATAATCCTGGTATGCGCTCATATCGAAATAGCCGTGTCCGGATAAATTAAAGAGAATGGTTTTTTTCTTTCCTTCTTCTTTTGCTTTGACCGCTTCTCTTATTACCTGGGCAATTCCATGGGTTGCCTCGGGTGCGGGTATTATTCCTTCAGTCTGAGCAAATTTGACTCCCGCTTCGAAACACTCGAGCTGATGGATAGCGGCTGCTTCAATTATTTTATCCTTCAGGAGCTGACTGACAATTGCACCTGCACCGTGATAGCGTAAACCGCCTGCGTGGATTGGCGCGGGCATAAATGTATGGCCTAGCGTGTACATAGGAATAAGCGGAGTTAATCCTACCGTGTCGCCGAAGTCGTACCTGAATTCTCCTTTAGTGAGCTTGGGACAGCTTGCCGGCTCCACCGCTATGCACCTTATATTCTTTTTCTCCTGCAGATTGAACCTGAGGAACGGAAATGCAAGTCCTGCAAAATTGGAACCGCCGCCGAACGGCGCAATTACTATGTCCGGGAAATCGCCCGTCATCTCCAGTTGCTTGATAGCTTCCTGACCTATTACCGTCTGATGCATAAGTACATGATTGAGCACACTGCCGAGCGAATATTTGGCGCCGTTCGTTGTTGCCGCTTTCTCGATGGCCTCAGAGATAGCGATGCCGAGGCTTCCTAATGAATCGGGATTATCGGCAAGGATTTTCTTTCCGGAATTTGTCCTGCTGCTTGGCGATGAATATACCTCCGCACCAAAAGTGTTCATCATTATTTTCCTGTAGGGCTTCTGATCATAGCTGATCCTTACCATATATACTTCGCATCCCAGATCGAACTGTTTGCATGCAAAGCTGAGGGCACTGCCCCATTGTCCCGCGCCTGTTTCTGTAATGAGTTTCTTTACGCCCTCCTGTTTGTTGTAAAAAGCCTGGGCAAGTGCAGTGTTCGGTTTATGTGAACCGGTGGGACTAACGCCTTCGTACTTATAATAAATCCTTGCCGGCGTGTCCAGAAGCTTCTCAAGGTTTGAAGCGCGGTACATTGGTGTAGGCCTGTACATTTTGTAGGCTTTTCTAACTTCATCCGGTATTTCGATGTATCTCTCTTTTGATACTTCCTGTTTAATAAGCTCCATCGGAAAAAGAGGTGCAAGATCATCGGGACCGACGGGCTGCTTTGTGCCGGGATGAAGGGGAGGGAGTACTGGGTTCGGCATATCTGCCTGAATGTTGTAATACATATCCGGCATATCGGATTCATTTAAAAGAATTTTTTTAAGGGTACTCATAGCATAACTCCTATGATTAATTAATTGATTTATTTATTTAAAGGATTAAAAAGGATTTACGCAGCTGCGTAAGTATGCAGATATATTATTGGCGCCAGCGCCAGAGAAGACCGTTGGTAAGTGATGAAGATAAATATTTAAGTGTAAATTGGTTCAATTTTGCTAATTGTAAAATATTTAAGCTTAATATATTTTATTGAATCGATTATGTCAAGAGAATTCGTGCAGATACAAGGAGCCGGGAGAATATTTTAGGATCAGACGATTCTGAAATAATAATATTCATAAACTGTTGAAACAGTTATGGAGCTTCCAGGCTTATTTTTATCACCGGGATAAATCCGGGCGTTAACCTTTCCCAGCGTCCGGAAAAACGAAATTCTTCACAAGGATTCTTCAATTTTATTGATTGTTTTGGTGAGAAATTAGTCATGGATGACGAATGGTAAAAAGAACAATAAAAAAGGCGTCTTGTAGGACGCCTTAAAGAATCAAAATAGGAATATCTTTTTAGGTTCGGGGTTTAGCTTCATTGACAACGATATTTCTACCATCTAATTCCGAATCATTTAATGCTTTTATAGCATTAGATGCATCTGAGGAATTTTCCATCTCGACAAATCCAAAGCCCCTGGATTTCCGGGTTTCACGGTCTGTAATGATTTTTGCAGATATTACAGTTCCATGTTTTTCAAATGTTTCTTTCAGCTTTTCGTCGTTAATCGACCAGGGGAGCGAACCTACAAATAACTTAGTACTCACAACCTACCTCTAAAATAAAGTAAATAAAACTCCGGACTTATTACCGGAACACTTTCAATCTAACCATATTAAATCTGATAACCTAATTAATTATAGACTCCGGGTAGCGGTGTATTGATTTATGAGTATGATCACATCCCTTTGGGAGTCCTTTTGCTACCGGTTTCGTGAGCGTTGGTGTTGATCCCGACTTTTTTAGTTATTCAAAGTCTCGCAAGGGAAAAATGTTGTAATTTTAACAAACTTTTGCAAAAGCTAAAGATGTCCAGTACCCCATCTTCTTAAAATAAGAGGATTCGGTTAATAATTTCCTGACCTTTTGATACGTCGTGAAACTAAAAGTTGTGTGTTATTCAGGATTACACTTTTTCAGAAATGAAAAGTGACATAATATCGGTATATTTTATTTTACTGACTATTCTTAAACCATTGTTGATTAAATGATTTTCAATGATCCAGTCGTAGGTCGGGTATTCATCCCGGATATTAATTATTATCTCATCCGCTATTTTATTCCCCATTTTGCTTCTGGCAAATTCGATGACACCTGTAATCGAATTATCAAATGATTCCGGGTTGAATGAAAACATACTGTCGAGCAGAAAAAAAATACCGTCTTTTTTCAGCCATTTTGATATATTAAATATCGCAACAGACTTCCAGAAGTCCGGAAGATGATGCAGGGCAAGCTGACTGATTACAGCATCAAAAGTCTCCGGCTGAAATGAATTATTAATGAATCCCGCATTTATAAATTCAATATTGCCGATATTCAAATTATGTGCTTTTATAGCAGCATATTTAAGCATTGGCTTTGAAACATCGCACGCAACAACTTTGGCGCATTTTTTTGCGAGTCTTATTGCAAGCTCCCCTGTACCGGTCCCCAGTTCAAGTACTACTGATTCAGCATGTATTTTTACTGATTGTGCTATGAACCCAGCTTCATCATCAAAGTTCCGTATAGATTTATATTTTTCATCATAAGCATGCACTTCCTCTTCACATGCAAAATCTATTCCCACCTGCATAAATTCATCATAATACCATTCTTTCATAATCTCACCTCAGGAAGAAACAATTCAGATAAAAAGAATATTTATCAAATAAATATTTTTTCAAAATAAAGCCAGCAGTTCCGGAAATATTAAATAGTCATTCATTGAGAATGTTGCTGCCACGGTTTGGAGTTAAAACTGAAACTATTGTGGCAGCCCGGATTTAAAGATTTATTTTATCAAATTCATTTTTCCAATCGCCTGTCTGTCTCCAACCTTTAACCTGTAAAAGTAAATTCCGCTTGAAACGGGTGCGCCGCCGTCGTTATCGCCATTCCATTTTGTAAGGTAATTTCCTGCAGGAAGGACCTGGTTAACCAGATGCTTAACTATCTGGCCCTGCAAATCATAGACTATCAGCTCAGCATTTTGATTAGTGAGATCATAAGGAACAGAATAGCTGATAATTGTAACAGGATTAAACGGGTTGGGATAATTTGCCACAGTAAGGTAATCTGAAATTTTGTTTGTCCTGTTATCGGGTTTTACCGAAGTAATCAGCGTACCGCCTTCACCGCGTGAGTTTCCTGTTGAATCTGCAAGATACAGATTAACCCAGTCAGGTCTCAGGGAAGAGAAGAGATATTGAGAGCTCCATTCATCATCCGTTAAGCGGAGGAAATTGGTGGACACATATTCGCGGTAACTCATCGTCGGGCCTATAAATGCGCAGTCCTCTCCACCGGGAAGTTTTGCAATAAAAACTCCCATATCAACCGGACCTGTACCGACGTGGGTAACCGCACCTATCATATTTAGGTCGCAGTCAGCAGGAGTAGTATGGATATCGGCAACAACATAATTAGCACTCATAAGACCTTCCCAATCGTGTGCCTCATCTTCGAAAATTATTTTTGGATACCAGCCGTCATAGGCTATACCGGTATAAGTCTCATAATCAAACATCATATTTTTTAGAAATGCTGTTTCTTCGGATGATAAAGGAGTATTGTTAAGCTCTTTTTCAGAAATTGATCTTAAAGTGTCACTGGTAAACTGAAGATTAGTGAAATAATCCAGGATTTGCTGTTTAAGATATGGATCAAGAAAATCTGAATTCAGGAAAAAATTATATCCCGCTTCTCCCGCATTCTTTAATGCGCCATATAATTCGGGAAATGGTTCAACATAACTGTAAGGATAAGAACATATGGGTATTCCTGTATAAGATTGTTTTGCATATAGAAGATTATCGTGCCGCAATTCTGCCCAGGAAGACAATTGAGTATTAAGCTTTTCCTGCCAGTAAGCAGCAGTTGTCATAAAGGGAGGAAGATTTCCTCGATCTTCAGGCGGATTAAGCGCCTTCAGAAAATAAAGCCATCGTTTATACATTGAGTTATCCCAATAAGTCGTTGGAAACGAATCAAACAAATAACGCAGAGCAGCAAGATTAGTTGCATAATGGTAAGTATCCAATTCAGACTGAAGCAACTGAGCCGCAGCATTATTTCCAAGTGCGAACATCGGGTCGAGTGCCTTCGGAAACAGTCTACAGGTGAGCGTTCTGTCCCAAACAACGCTTGCGGTAACATAAGAATCATCCACATATCTCTGACCAAATAAAAGGAAAGAGGATGCGGGAACGATACTGTCAGGAGAAAAGGGATCTCCGCAAAGAAGCTGTGAGAGAATTAATTGATAAGCAAATGACTGATTAGCCAGGGTATCCTGATACTCCAAAATTTTCAAACTATCCAGAAGCTGTGTTGTCTCAGTTATCTGAACTGCATCCCGGAGGTAACCCAGATTATCAAGTGTAACATTATCCTGGTCACCGACAAAGAATTTCAATATGTCTTCAATATCCTCATAATCTGAATTAACATTTGCAAGATCAAATAATTCATATATAAGATTGGCGTCTATTATCTGGCGCCTGACATCCTCAAAAGTCTGCGGCAGACAAAACGGATCCATAATGCCGTTTGTTGCCAGGTATATTTCGATCCTGCCGAACCACATCATTGTACGGAAATAATTTCTCAGCTCAGGGAATTGGTCCGAATCATAATGTCCCCTTGGCTTAAACTGACTCCAGTCGTGCGTAACACATTCGGAAGAGAACAAAGTATCGGAAGAAAATCCTTCTGCTGTCATTGCAAGTGATACAGCTGAATTAACCTTAACAATATTCTGGCTGTAATAAGGATCCTGATTCTGCCCGATTAATTTTAATCCCACAGTTATATATAAATCGGCGTCCATCAAACTCTGCACCATTCCCGGAGTAGACGAATATTCGGAAACCAGCTGCGGGAATGAATTGCGGAGCTGCATGAGCATACCTTCAACTTTGCTTATGAGATAACCCAGCTCGACATCCCTAAGGATCCTGTCATAAGAAACGTGATAAGCGTATAAAATTGCATCGGTTGAGACGAATACAGGCAGGTCATTATGATGAATATCCAGCAGAATCTGACCGAAAGACGGCTGCGAAAGTCGTTGTGTAACCATAAAACCATTATTGTGAATCAGCGATTTTTCATATCCGGTGAGATTATATTTTGCATCTATTGAATCAAAATAAAAAACATTATCGTATGGTGAATTTATATTGCCGGAAAATATGCCTGCGGGATACATTTGCAGCAGGTCCTGTGTCTGCATATTCTGATGACTCTGCAGGAATTCCTGGTAAAGCTGAAGGTCAAATCCCTGCGCAGATATATTATTGTTTAAAAACAAAGTGATGAAGAATGAGAAGAGTATGATCTTTTTCATAATGTTCCCCGCATTATATTTAAGATATATATATATTAATGTAAAAAGAATTGAGGTTAGTAGCAAATGTTGTTACGGGAAAAGACACGAATTTTTCACCGCGGAGATGCAGAGATAAAGGAAGGCCTAAATAGTCATTAGGTCATTATTCATTTGTCATTTGTCATTGGTCATTTGCCATTAGTCATTAGATCACTATTTTGTTTCATATATTTATTTTAGTACAAATTACTATCTTAATTATTCGTATAATGCTTATTATTTATTTTTTCCCGGAGTGATTTATTTCTGATTCAGTATCAAAACCTGAGGTTTGGAGAAACCTTGTAAAAAAATATCAAACATCTCAAACACGCAAGGGTATCTGGCAGCTGAGTAATTCATTTATTCCTTTCGTTCTAATCTGGCTGCTTATGCTTTATACCGTTAATATAAGTTTCTGGTTAGTGCTATTGCTTGCATTTCCTGCTGCCGGATTTGTGGTAAGACTTTTTATCATCCAGCACGACTGCGGTCATGGTTCTTTTTTTAAATCTGCACGGGCAAATGATTTATGCGGAATGTTCTGCAGCATATTTACATTTACTCCATATCATTTCTGGAGGAAGAAACATTCCATTCATCATAAAAGCGCAGGGAATCTTGAACACCGCGGAATAGGCGATATTTATACAATGACTGTCAGCGAGTATTCCCGGCTCTCTGGATGGAGGAAATTTAAATACCGGCTTTACAGAAATCCATTAGTTTTATTTATAATTTTCCCCGTGATTTTATTCCTGATCGTTTACAGGTTCCCGTCCTTGAAAAAAGATAATCTGAAAAATTATCGTTTCAGTGTTTATATGACCAGCCTTGTTATTGGTCTTTTGATTGGTGTAATGATTTGGCTGGTGGGATTGAAATCATTCCTTCTTATTCAGCTCCCGATTTCCATAATCACTTCTTCAACCGGTTCATGGCTCTTTTTTATTCAGCATCAATTTGAAGATACGTACTGGGCAGAAGATAAGGATTGGGAATTCTCAATGGCAGCTATGCACGGAAGCTCTTACTATAAGCTTCCCGGTATACTGCAATGGTTTACAGGCAATATAGGTTTTCACCATATTCATCATTTAAGTCCGAGGATACCGAATTATCTGCTGGGGAAATGCCAGAAGGAGAATCCTGAACTGCAGGAGTCCGCTAAAATATTAACGCTCAGGACGAGTTTAAAAAGTATGCTGTTAGGTCTCTGGGATGAAAAACAGAAAAAACTTGTAAGCTTCCGACAGTCAAAAAGGCTTATGAGAAATGAACGAGGTTTCTGTTAAAGATTTTCGTAAATTTACAGTATTATTTTGAAGGTAAAATTATAGACCCTTCCGCTATGGAAGAGATTAAGCGGGCCTGGATCTTTAGGTTTCTTGTCTGGATTACCTCTCTTAAAAAAATAATAAAAAGTAAAAGTTTTCGGTTATGAGAAGCAGTAACGCGGTTCAATCGAATTTGTCATATTAAAAATGAAAGAAAAAAATGTTAACATTTAAAGAAACCGGCATCGATGAGAAAATAATTCGTGCTGTTGAAGAACTTGGGTTTATTACCACTATGCCGGTCCAGGAAAAAGTGATTCCAATCTTAATTAAAGATGACCATCGTGATATTATCGCAATGGCTCAGACAGGCACGGGTAAAACTGCCGCTTTTGGTCTCCCTTTGATTCAGAAAACTAACCCTTCGGAAAAGTTTATTCAGCATCTGATCCTGTCACCGACAAGAGAATTGTGCCTGCAGATTGCCGATGACCTCACCGATTTTGCGAAATATACTCCGGGTTTGAAAATTGCAGCCGTGTTCGGCGGGTCGAGTATGGATAAACAGATTAAGAAAATAAAAGAAGGTGCCCAGATTATTTCTGCAACGCCGGGACGACTTCTGGATCTTCTTAAAAGAAAGGTGATTGACCTGAAAAGGATAAGGACAATTGTATTGGATGAAGCAGATGAAATGCTGAGTATGGGATTTCGCGACGACCTTCAGGCAATCCTTGCTGCTACTCCGAAACAGAAGAACACTCTTCTTTTTTCAGCTACAATGTCCGATGAAATCAAAAAAATTACCAAAGGATATATGAATAATCCAGTCGAAATTTCCATCGGTAAAAGGAATTCAGGATCAGATGATGTGAATCATATTTGTTACATGGTACATGCACGTGACAGGTACCGTGCGTTAAAAAGAATTGTGGATTTCAATCCGGATATTTACGGAATTATATTTTGCAGGACAAGAGTTGAAACACAGGAGGTTGCTGATCTTCTTGTGAAGGATGGTTATGGAGCGGAAGCTTTGCATGGTGATCTTTCGCAGGCCCAGAGAAACGTAGTAATGAATAAATTCAGGAATAAAAATTTAACGCTCCTTGTTGCAACTGATGTGGCGGCGCGCGGACTTGATGTAGAAAATCTTACTCATATTATTAACTACAGCCTTCCTGATGAGCTGGATTTGTATACACACCGGAGCGGACGTACAGGCCGTGCCGGAAGAAAGGGTACTTCGATTGTAATATCTAATCTGAAAGAAAATATCCGCCTTGAATTGATAGAAGAGCAGCTGGGGAAAGAATTTAAACATTTACAGGTTCCCGGAGGACAGGAAATTTGTGAGAAGCAGCTCTTTCATCTTATTGATCGAATGGAGAAGGTAGAGGTTGATAATACCCAGATTAATTCCTATCTCCCTTCAATTTATAAAAAACTTGAATGGCTTGACCGTGAAGAGCTGATTAAAAAATTCGTCTCACTGGAATTCAACAGATTTTTAGATTATTATAAAAATTCGCCCGACCTTAATAAGACTGCAGTAAATGATAAAGTGAGAAGGAAAGATGCAGAGTCTACGCGTTTCTTTATTAACCTCGGCAAAACTGATAATCTTGAGCCGGAAAGTTTAACCGGATTGATAAATGAATTCACCGGTGTAAATAATATTGAAATAGAGGAAATGGAAATTCTAAAGAACTTTTCTTTTTTTGAAACGGACAAAAAATATACGGGAAGAATCCTGGAGAATTTAACGGGGAACAAATTTAATAACAGGGTCATTGGAGTAGAAATAGCTACGAAGAAAGAGAACGGCAAAAAATCCGCCGCCAGGGACAGAAAAGATAATCGTAATTCCTCAAAGGATAATAAAAGAAGAAAAAGAAGCAGGAATTATCGATAAACGGTATCGGCATAAAAAGGTTAAAACCGTCGGAAATTAGACAATTTTTAACCAGGCAGATATCAGGATTTGAACTTTCTTCTTTTCAAATCCTTAATAAGTTCATTCCCTTTATCCCATACACGGAGATCTATCCTTCCGGCTTCATGCAGCTTCAGGGCGGATTCAAAATCATACTTTAATGCGATGGAACGGCAGTCGGCTGACCTGCATAATGACGGCGCGCGTTTATGGATGCTGCATCCCTTTTCAACCAGGTAGATGCAGTCGCCGTTAGGCTTATGCGCCAGCATTAAAGCGCCGGGGATATAACTGTGAGGTTCGGTTATATATTCTGCGGGATTATCTTCTTCAAGGAGTCTTATCGCATCACCCTGGCAGCAGAGTGTGCATCCATGGCAGGGAACATGAGCAAATTTATTCAAAATAAAGATAAAAGATAAAAGTAAAAAGAATAAAGTAATTAAAGTTAAGATAGAAGATAAAAGTCAAAAAACAAAAGTAATGAGAAGGACAAAGATAAAAGTCAAAAAATGAAAGAGATTTATCCTTTAGTTCCTAAATTCTGCACAAAATGGAATTATTATTTCAAATGAGTCCTCGGGTGAGAAATCATTAATTCAAAAAGATTTCTCCCTTCGTCGAAATGGACAAATGAGTGCAACACACCCACCAAATCACCTTGGCAGGGAGGAGCATAATACTTTCGGGACTGCGTCTCTTCTCAGATCTCATCGGAATTATTTTAATAATATCATTTTTTTGCTTGAGATAAAATTGTTGGCTTTTATTCTATATATATAAATTCCGCTGGCAGTTTTTTCTCCTGATGAGTTCAATCCGTTCCAGCTTACAATATGTTGTCCCGGATCCTGCACAACGTCATTTATAATGCTCGTAACCCTTTCACCCAAAATATTAAAAACTTCAAGCGTAACATAACTTTTTTCTTTTAGCTGGTAAGTGATATTTGTTGAAGGATTAAAAGGATTCGGATAATTCTGATATAATGCATATTCGTATACATTGAGTGAAATATCATCAGAATTAAGTTTGGCAAATTCTTCTGTTCCAATAATAATTCTGAAACTGCCTTTCCCATTATCCCGGGTAATAATCTGGCCTGTTCCGTTATTCAGACCAACCGGTACTCTTCCTGATTTATCAAGCAGCCAGATACTGAAATTATCGGGCAGAGATGATTTTGGTTCAATATTCAATGAAACCTTTTGATTTCCCTCTTTTGTCTCTACGGTAAAGTCCCAGTACGCTCCGTCTTTTGATACCGGGACGACATTCCTTGCATAATAATTTTTTCCTGACTCAATCAATACTCTTAAATCGTTATTTATTGACGGAGGCTTTATAACATCATATTTATCCAGATCATTTTTGGCATCCTCCATCATTCCTATATAATTCTGCTGGTCCCTGCTATTTGAAGAACTAAGAGACGTTTTCAGCTGAACAAGAAATTCATCTTCTTTAAGAGATGCAAAATAATTAATTGATTTTTCTTTGAAGAGGGAAACATTTGGATTTACGCCCAGATTTATAATATGGTTCAGGGGATTATATACCCAGTATCCAACCCATGGCTCGTAAATTATAAGATCAAGCTCATAATCCTGAGTATCCGGATTCCATAAAATCGGAAGCTGCTGTATTGAATCAGAATTTTCAATTGAGAACCAGTTAACTGAAAAAGCAAAAGGATTGCCTATCTGGTTATAACCCGGCTGGAGGGTTATCGTATAATTATTAAAGGAAGATACACTTAAGGCATTCGTGGCATCAAATGTTTTTCCTTCTCTGTTTATCAGCCAGTATGCACTTCCGGGCGTTAAATTTCCGATGGAATTATATTCCTCATAATCATTTATTCCCGGCTGCCAGTGGAATATCCTCCACACCCTTTGATCATACGGTCCATAATCATCACCAAAAACCGAATCGATCTGAGGTGCGTTAATTGACAACGGAATGGAGATCATCTGGTACAGACCTGTCTTTATCGGTACAGGGTAATCTGTAATTGGGATGCTTACCTGAATAGATGCAGGATTAGTATCGGG
>DATICR010000066.1:0-3419 GCA_035456745.1 Ignavibacteriaceae bacterium | reverse complement strand
AGAATGTATACAATCTTCATATAAGCCTCCTGTGTTTTTAATATTTTATTAATGCAGCAAAATGATACTTCTTAGAAATTTTCTAAATCATTTTGGTCAATAAAAAATCGTTAAATAATAAGATAGCTGTCTGCTTTGGAGAGTATTCGGAATGTACGCACTGGAAGAAATCAAAACCTTACTCTTCTATCTCACCCTCACATATAAGAATAATTATCCACGGGAATTTGCAATAATTATTTGTTATTAGCAATGTTCCTGTCTGAAATATTTGAATTTGCCGCGAAGAATCCAGGACACGAAATCAGGCCAAGGAATGGAATTGAATAGGCATTAGCAGGAAACAGTTATCAAAAGGAGGAAGTCTACAATCGGCAATCCGTATTCAGCAATCATTCAGTGGGCGTACTTACTTTTTTATAGGCGAAAGCCAGGGACTATAACCTTGATCACATTGAATGAATTCACAATTCCCAATAAACAACTTTTATTTAATTCAGCCCCTGACCTTTTCGCCTTTATGAAATTTTATTTGAGGAGGATCATCTTCTTCACTTCAATATATCTTCCACTCTGAATTCTATAAAAATAAACTCCCGATGGAAGAGCGGCTGCCTTGAACTCAATATGGTGTTCACCGGCTGCATTATATCCGTTAACCAGAGTTAAAACTTCCTGCGACAGTATGTTGTAGATTTTCAGCTGCACATTCCCGCCTGCAGGTATCGAATAATTAATTGTTGTATTTGGATTAAAAGGATTTGGATAATTCTGATACAGCTTGAATGAAGCGGCCGGTTGCAATTTATTATCGTCTGTTCCTGTAGATACAGTTTCGGTAAGCTTCACCGCATCGAGGCCCACAATATCACCATCGTTTCCAACATACTGCCAGGCGAGTTTCAGATTTTGTTTATTTGCATAAGCTGTAAGATCAACTACTTCGTCCCTCCATGTCCAATCCAGACCATCATTTCCGGCACTCCATATTTGATTCCAGTTTGTTCCTCCATTAGTTGATATATTAAGGTTAAGAGTTGCAAAACTGAGATAAGCTGTACTAAATCCGGCATAAAATTCAAGTGATGCTGTTCCATTTCCTAAATCGAAAGCCGGGGTAATAAGCCATTCATTTTGATCCTCTGCCACCCACATACATATAGCTGAATAAACACTTGATGGATCAATTTCATTGAAATTATGATCCTGTACATTCCCCTGTGACCAGGTATAATAGCTGTTCAAAACCTGGGTTGTCCAGCCCGAAGGTGGCCAGGTGTTTTCAAATCCTTCCTCTATTAGTGTGTTAGTTTGTGTTCCACCCCCGCCGGGAGTATTCAAAAATGCAGCATAAGCATCAAGTTTTCCATATCCATAAGTATTACCCGGTGAATTCCCGGTAAATGCATCCTGCTTCGCATTATCTTCAAGCAGTGCTACTGTTTCATCATAGTTAAGCGAAGGATTCTTTTCGAGCAGTAAAGCGACAGATCCGGTTACATGTGGAGAAGCCATACTTGTTCCCTGCATTTTCTGATGCATACCCCCAAGTAAAATATTTTCCCGGGGCACATTAGTTAAATCTTCTGAAAGGGCCGCCAGGATTGCCTCACCCGGAGCAACTATATCAGGTTTCAGTCTTCCGTCCCTACTGGGTCCGAGACTGCTGAACCAGGATATCTGTCCGATTACCGGATTACCAGGCTGATACCTTGTAATTCCATCAATGTCTACCCAATGATCCTTTGTACAATATGCACCAACACATATAATTTTATTTGCGGTGCCGGGTTGTCCAACCGTGCTGTTATTATCCCCGGGTTTAAACCAGTTTGTAGAATAATCCGAAAACGTTCCGCCAGTTACCATCCATGCATCAAAGGTTCCTGTTCCGTATGTATAAACAGACCAGACTACATTACTGATATTTATTTGTCCATTATGACTATCTATTGCAATAAGTACTTCATTAGCTCCGTTATTAGGATTACTTGTTCCGGTGGCATCAATTGTAATATATCCATAAACCGTTCCACCGACATTAAATTCAACATCTTCAATCTTCTGACCCGGAGGTATTGCATTTGAATATCCGATAATGGTAAATGTGTCAGGATCATAGGCTGCAAGACCGACATTTATATTGCCATTATTATACCACATATCCGATACTGCTATAGGAGTACCCGCCGGCATATCTACCAATGTTTCATATGCATCACTATATGAAGATCCTCCCGCTGCATAACTTAAATGGATTGTTTCTCCACCTTCATTTCCTGCGGCAGCGACTATTATTCGCCCATCACCAGTCAGATTACTTAATCCCTGCTCATAAAGTGAACTTCCATCGTGAGGTCCGAAGTGACCGCCAAGGCTTAGATTTATGACAGCAGGTTCTCCCATCTGCGAAGCCTTCTGGAAAATATAATTACATCCGTTTATCACATCTGTCGAAGCAAAACCAGGTCCATTTCTGAATCCCTTAACAAAAATTATATCCGATAATGGAGCCATACCTATATAATCTGCCAGAGCACTACCGTTTCCGGCGGCGGTACCTGAAACATGAGTACCATGTCCCTCTCCATCATCTCCGTCAATTTCCTGGCATTGGTTGGCATCGAGCTGCGCCTTTGTATATTCTGTTCCATAATCATAACCTGAAGGCGGATTTCCCTGTCCCGACATATCCCACAAATACTTAATCCTGTTCCCGTTTGCATTATGGAAATCAGAATGTTTCCAGTCGATGCCTGAATCAACTAAACCGACAACAACACCATTCCCTTTGTAAGGTCTTGATATACCTGTACCATTATGAAGTAAATCAACTTTTGCTTCAATCCTGCTCACATTGATTTTCACCTCTGAAATTGTACTTGCATCGACATATAAAATCTCAGGTGATGCTGTAATTTTATTTATTGATATGACTGGAATTTCGGCTGAAATTATATCTCCCGAAATAGTTTCAACTATTCCATTGAATGACTTAATCGTACCCGCTGCTGCTGAAACAGAATTTGTTCTGATTAAAACAGGTATCGTTATGCCGTCAAGCTCATCGTCGTGAAAATTGATAATCTTTTTATAGCTTCTGTATGGTTCAGGCAGACGTACTTTAAGTCCGCCCTCACTTTTAATTTTATCTACGAACATTCCGAGAAGAGGACTGATTTTATTATTCAAGGTACCGGAGTTTTGCGTTAGGAGATTAATAATTTTACTCCTGTCCTGTTTTGAAGAAACATCCGGGTTAAAGTTTTTTCTACTATTCTGCGGAAAGACATTGAGAGAAAATACAGCAGCGATTATTAATAAAGTAATCAAATTTTTCATTTTCATATCCGATAATTTTTAATTATTTAATATCAAGTTTTTTAACCAGTTCAAGCGAGACGATGAAGTCTATCATC
>DATICR010000065.1:0-2569 GCA_035456745.1 Ignavibacteriaceae bacterium | reverse complement strand
TCCCGAATCCCTTACTTTTATAGTTACCAACTCATTGTATTCTGCAACAGAGGTTTGTATTCTACCCCCCTGGGGAGTGAACTTGAATGCATTTGACAGTATGTTTATCAGTACCTTCTCAAGTACATCTTTATCGAAATATCCTTCTATATCTTCACGCTCAGGTTTAACAATAAGCCTGATATCTTTGTTTTCGGCAAAGGACTCAAAGATCATTACTATACCTTTAATGAAAGTAACAATATTACCCCGGGATAGTTTTAACTTCATTTTCCCATCGTCAAGCTTGGAGATATCAAGCAGCTGGTTTATCAATCCCAGCAGCCGGAGTGCATTTTTCCTGATCAGCCCAAGATCTTTTTGTGTTGAATCAGGAAAATTACCTGCCAGCAATTTATTAACAGGACCAAGAATCAGAGTAATAGGTGTCCTGAACTCGTGGGATATATTTGTAAAGAAACGTGATTTCATATCCGATACTTCCTGGAGCTTTGAAGCATACTGGTGTTCTGCCGCCAGCTGAAACTTTAAATTCTGACGCTTAAGGTCGTATCTCCTCCAGGCATATACAGCAAGTATTAAAATCATTAAATATAATCCGAATGCCCAGTATGTTCTGTACCAGGGCGGGTTGATTATTATCAGCAATGATGTACCCTTCTCGTTCCAGACCCCGTCATTATTTGAAGCTTTAACATTAAAGGTATATGTACCAGGAGCCAGGTCAGTATATGATGCATATCTCCTGTTTCCGGAGTATACCCATTTCTTATCTACACCATCCATTTTATAAGCATACTGGTTTTTTTCAGGACTTAAATAACTGAGAGCAGCAAATTCAAAAGATATATAATTTTGATCGTGATCAAGTGCTAACTTCTTCACATTTTTGTAAGGGTTTTCGAAAATTTTTATTTCAGTGATCTTAACGGGAGGGATGAAGTGATTGTCTTCCACACTGTCAGGATTAAAGTAAGTAATTCCAAATTTACCCTTAAAGTATACATTTCCTCCGAATTTACCTGCAACGTTCTCGTAACTTTTTAATACACCACATGAATTATCGTAATTCCGGAAAGTTTCGGTTTCAGGATTAAATCTGGCAATATTATTTGTCGTCCCAAGCCACAATTCACCCGATTTCTCATCAGGAAAAAGGCTCAGAATTGTCAGGCAGGAGAGCCCATATCTTGCATCATATACCTTGAATTTTTCTGTTTCAGTGTT
Organism: Ignavibacteriaceae bacterium; assembly: GCA_035456745.1. GTDB lineage: Bacteria > Bacteroidota > Ignavibacteria > Ignavibacteriales > Ignavibacteriaceae > DATFVA01. The sequence goes on along the minus strand of DATICR010000065.1, from coordinate 1,342 downwards.
GTAAAGATTCAGACCAAGAGAAGTAGCCAGCCATATTCTTCCTTTTTTGTCTTTGAATGCACCCGTAATACTGTGATCACCTATGCTATAGGGATTTTTCTCATCGGGAAGATAATGTCTCAGGATCTTTTTTTGATCAGGATCAAATATAAGCAAGCCTCCTGCCAGCGTTCCAACATATAACTTACCATCTATCTCATCTATGCTGAAGACTCTCCTTGTCATTGTTGCACACAGCATTAAAGTGTTTTTCTCAAGATCAATTTCGTAAACATAAAATTCTGAACTGAAGAATATTCTTCCATTTTTTGTTTCCTCAAAGAAATGTATTTCACGGGTGAATATTTTCCCATCTGAATCCCTGATTTGTAATAATTCTCCATTTACATTTTTTTTATAAAGACCGCCTCCGGCAATTTGCTTAACGCCAATCCAGAGATTCCCTTTTGAGTCTTCCACGAGCATGTTAATAGCTTTATAAGGGGGATGTATTTTTGAAGTAACCAGGTCAGGTTTAATCTCTTCAACTCCCTCCGGTGTCCCGACAAAAAGAGAACCTGATCTGCAGACTGCCAGGTCAGGAAATACTATATTGGTAGATAATTTGGATTCAGACCAGCTGCTTTTTACAATCTGGTGAAATGGAAATATTGTTCTGTTTACTTTATTTAAACCTCCGCGATGTGTACCTATAAATAATGTTCCCGATCTCTCCTTCAGTACAGAATTGATATAATCATCACTTAAGGATTCCTTGTCATTAATATTTGATTTATAATGTGAAATGATTTTCCCGGATATTTTATCAAAAAGTATCAAACCTGCATATGTTCCAATCCATAATCTGGTATTATCTTCATCAGTAATTGATTGAATAGGAAAAAATTCTGAATTTGTTTCGTTCCTGAGTGAATAAAACGTTTTTTCCCCTGTATTAGGATTCAGTCTTATTAATGTCCCTCCATAAGATCCTGCCCATAATATTCCCTCCTGATCTTTATGAATATATTGGACAGAATGCGTACCGGTGTTCCACAACCTGTTCATCAATGTCTTTTTAGCTTCCGGATCCATCCATACAGGAATCATCATTCCACTGGTTTTATCAAATTTCATAAGACCTACAGTCGTTCCGAACCACAACCCTCCATTTCTATCTTCCACAATAGATAGATAACTTATGGAATTAAGAAGATCTTTATTCTGTTTATGAGTGAAGGATACAAGAGTATCGCCAGACCTATCCAATGTATATAGTCCCATTGCTGCACCAACCCAAAGTGTACCTTTACTGTCTTCCAAAACAGACCACATATTATTCCTGAAAAGAGGACCAAGGGGA
>DATICR010000064.1:0-2067 GCA_035456745.1 Ignavibacteriaceae bacterium | reverse complement strand
TAATTCCTTTTGCAAAATTTATAATATCATCTGCACGACTGAAGAAATCTTCAATATTAAGCCAGCCCAAACGATTTTTTATAGCCCTGGTTTCTGCTTCATCATCTTTCCAGACAGATGCATCTTTAGCAAATATTCTTCTTGCAATCTGTTTTTCATCTAATGAACTAAAGGCTGATTTTATCTCAGATTCATTTTTACCAAAATCTATTTTCTGTCTCCCAGTTATATCTGAGAGAAATTCCAACCTTTTAGCAGCAAGCGTCTTCATCAGGTTATCGTAAGGTTTTATAAACTTATCGATGCCATCATTAACAAGCTGCCGGGTTACAAAATCTATATCGATACCTAACTTACCGAGATCTTCAAAAGCTTTCCTGGAATCATCAACTCCCTGCTCAATAGAATTTTCATATATTTTCCCATGATCAGCAAAAGCCTCAATTGTTTCATCAGGTAATGTATTGATAGTATGAGGACCAATCAGCGCTTCGATGTAACGGACATCTGAATACAGAGGGTCCTTAGTACTTGTGCTCGCCCATAAAGGTTTTTGAACTCTTGCTCCATTATCTGCTAATCTTTGCCAGCGTTCACCTGTGAAAATATTTTTGAAACTCTGGTAAGCTATTTTTGCGCTTGCTATCCCTGCTTTACCTAAAAGAGTTTCGGGTCTCACTCCGACTTTGGTATTTTCGGGAATAATATAATGACCCAGGAGCTGGTCTGTCAAAACATCAATGCGGCTTAAAAAGAAACTGGCAACAGAGGCAATATTTTTAATATCCTTTCCCTCATCCAATCTTCTTTCAAGGGCTTTAATATATGCCCAGGCTACTGCTTCATAACTCCGGATAGAGAATAAAAGGGTAATATTAATATTTATTCCTTCATAAAGGCACTCTTCAATGGCAGGGACGCCTTCATCTGTTCCGGGAATTTTTATAAAACAATTTGATCTGCTTACCTTAGAAAATAATCGTCTTGCTTCTTCTATTGTGCCGGCGGTATCACGAGCGAGATAAGGGGAGACCTCAAGACTTACAAAACCGTCTGTTCCATCTGCATCATCATAAACGGGACGTAAAATATCACAAGCATCCTGAACATCTTTTATAGTTAAAGTTTCAAATATTTCCTGCACACCTTTCTTATCTTTAACAAGTTTTTTTATCTGGTCATCGTAATCAGTTCCTTTTGAAATAGCTTTATTGAAAATGCTGGGATTTGAAGTAATACCCCTGAGCCCTTGTTCTTTAACTCTTTTTTTAATTTCCCCCTTTTTTATCTTACCCCTGGTCAGGTTATCCAGCCAGTAACTCTGACCATAATTTATAAGTTCATTTAAAATGCTCATTAAATATTCTCCTTTCAGAAAATCAGAGCCCTGTTTATGGTAATGGTTTTAAAAAATTATTTGTCAATCTCCTGATGTAAATTTAATCAGGTTCAATTTTGAAAAACAAGGTTAACTAATTATTTAATCATTCCTTTAATCTATTTATCACATTTTCACGCATAAAACCGCAATGTAACCTTGTCAAAATGATTCTTGATAATGACCGGTTAAAAAAACCTCTAAAACATTCAACCTTTGAAAGTTCGGTTCTTGAAAGTCCTTTCTCATACGTATTCGTAAGATAGAGCACAATGATGAGATGTTTTGTGATAGTCTAAACAGGAATTATTTAAGCTTGTTAATAATCAGCCTGGAAATTTTATCGCCGATACTCAGTGAAGCAGTCGCAGCAGGGGAAGGAGCATTAAGGACATGAATCATTCTGTCAGCTTCAATAATTCTGAAATCGTCCGTCAGCCTGCCGTCTCTTTCCAGAGCCTGTGCCCTGACCCCCGCACCGCCGGGTTCAATATCTTTCTCAGTTATTTCGGGTATTAATTTCTGGAGAGAATTGACAAATGCAGCTTTGCTAAATGAACGATAATATTCTTCGAATCCCATTTTGTAATGTTTGGCAGCCATCTTCCAGAATCCGGGGAAAGCTGCCATTTGTATAACATCTTTAAATGAAATGTCACTGCGTGAATATCCCTCACGTTTTAATGCAA
>DATICR010000063.1:0-4040 GCA_035456745.1 Ignavibacteriaceae bacterium | reverse complement strand
CAATATTAGTCCTGTTTGGATGTATTAAAGATCAGCCGATTGTGAATTGAAAAATCGCAGATAGAAAATCAGGGGGCAACAAAGGAGGATTTGGGCTTCTTTCGGGCTTCTTCCGGGCTCTGTTGAATTATGCAACATTTATGATCAGGAATAAAACTTTATTAGTTTTTGACTCCCTATAGCAGTTTACCCCAATATCGTCAGTGGTAATAGTTTCAAAATTTGACCGGCAAAAGATAGGAATATTAAAAAAATATATCAATGTTTTTTCTTTATCTGAGAGATTTTTTATTTTCTTTGTTTCAATATTTTGGACAGATATAGTCAATTATTTCTTTTTACTTTCGTTTATTCAATCAACACCTCATCGCAAAATATCCAGGCGGGTTCTCCTGCACCAATATGCCGGGGTGGACAGGTTCCAATATTCTTTCCAATTATATGAATGAATCGAATATTTTCATCTTTCACATTTTGATTGAAAGTCTTAACAAAAACCGAATCACTTTTTAATTCAGACGAATCTGTTTTTGTGATAAAATCCTTATATTCAATTCCATCCGGTGATACAGAAATGTTGACGCTTTCAGGCAGAAAAATCCAATCTGAAAGATTATTAAGAAAATCGACCGAGATCTGATGAACGGGGGAAGCTTCACCAAGATCGATAAATACATCAAAATTTTTCTCTAAAAATCCCTGCCAGTTTCCGTCATAGTAATAAGTTGATCCCCTTACCCCATCAATCAGAGTATTATTTTCATTATCTCCAATATACTTTTTGATTGGCTGGTTGGTGTATAATATTTTCCTGCCCAATTCATATCCCGGATATATAGTTTTTTCACTTATTCCCTGAACAGGATTATTATCCCTCAGGATCGCAGCTTTTATTATTGTCATTTTGTCAATAATAAACGGTGAGGAATAAATTTTGGAATTTATATCAGGACTTGTCCCATTTAGCGTAAAGTATATTCTAGGATTTAATTGTTCAGAGCTCAAAGAGACGGTGAAATTTTTGGCATCGCTGTTGTATACCGGGTTTATTTTTACGGCATATGAACCACGGCTGTAATTTAATCCCATTGCATCAAAAATTTTATAATGTTCGTAAACCCTGCTTAAGAAATCATTCCACTTTTTATTTCCCGGCTGAGACCAGACATCTTCTGAAAGTGCAAGCATTCTCGGCAGAATCATATATTCGGCACGTTCAGGCGTATTGACATGTTCTGTCCAGAGATTTGCCTGTGCACCGAGAATATGTGCGGATTCCTTTTCAGTCAAACCAGCCGGAGTTGGGTTGAAAGAATAAATATCTTTTAATGTAATAAGGCCTCCTGTTCCCAATGTATCAAATTCAGGATTCGACTGATAATAATCAAAGTAACAATATTTCGTCGGTGTCATAATAACATTGTGATCCTGTTTAGCAGCTTCGAATCCTTTATCAATACTATTCCAGCACATCACAGTAGCCCCCGGTGCCAGTCCACCTTTCATTATTTCATCCCACCCAATCATCTTTTTGTGTATCGAAATCAGGTACCGGTTTATTCTTTTAATGAAATAACTTTGGAGATCATCCGTATTTCTCAATCCTTCATTTCTGATTCTGGCCTGGCATTTAGGACATTTTTCCCATAATGTTTTATCTGCTTCATCGCCTCCGATATGAATATAAGGTCCGGGAAATAAGCTGCTTATTTCAGATAATATGTTTTCGATAAATGTAAAAGTGCTGTCATTGCCGGCGCAGAATATATCTTTATTAGGCCAGTAGCTGCCGGGACAGACATTAAGAGTTTCCCCTCTACAGGAATATTGCGGGTATGCCGCAAACACTTCACTTGTGTGTGCAGGCATCTCAATTTCAGGAATGATGGTAATGAATCTGTCTGATGCATATTTAACAATTTCTTTTATATCTTCCTGAGTGTAATAACCACCATAAGAAGCTTTTTCACCCCGTTGAACAGGCAACCATTTATCCCACTTCTCTCTGTTTACTCTCCAGGAACTGATTTTTGTAAGCAGCGGATATTTCTTTATCTCTATTCTCCAGCCATTATCATCGGTAAGATGCCAGTGAAAGTAATTCAGTTTGTACATCGCCAAAAGATCAAGATATTTTTTTATAAAATCCTTTCCAAAAAAATGACGTGATACATCGAGGTGCATTCCCCTGTATGGATACTGTGGTTTGTCCTGTATAATTAAACAGGGGATATCCCATTTTTGATTTTTAACAAACGCTTTCTTAAAAATTTCAGGAGGAAATAATTGCAGCAATGATTGAATCCCATAGAAAATCCCTCTGCTCTCTCCTGCTTTTATAAGTATCGAATTGTATTTTACTTCTAAGCTGTATCCCTCATTACCTGTTTCAGGTTCATTAATTATCTGAAACTGTATGAAATTATTTCCGGAATTCTTTTCAAAAGTTTCTATTTCCAGGTTATATCCGATCGAATTCCTTAAAGCCTCATTCAAAAATTCAGCCTGCTTATTGAGCAGACTATCATTCCCGGAAATAATTATTACAGTTTTTTCATTTAAAGTAAAACTGCCTTTATGCAATTCAACAAAAAAAGGTTTGGGAATTATATTTATTGATGTGTCTGAAGGCGGAGTGCAAAATACTTCACCGTTTATGGTGAGAATAAAAATAAAGGAAAAAGTAATAAATGATTTTTTATTCATCAGACAAAATTAATTAAAATTCATCATTAATCCTGCCGATACGAGGCTGCATATTGATGTCACTCCCAAACAAAATATCACTGCCACGGTTTGGAATTTGACCGTGGCAGTTTCATATCTGCCTAAAATAATTTATCCGGCATTCGGGTTTTTTTTATTTCAGCAATACAAGTTTCTTTGCTGCAATATAATTTCCTGCAGTCAATCTATATATGTAAACTCCGCTTGAAAGGCCTTTTCCATTGCCTGAAGCTGAAAATTTAACTTCATAATTTCCTGCGGGCTGGTTTTGGTTTACAAGTGTGGCAACTTCTTCACCAAGTGAATTATATACTTTAAGTTGTACAAATGTCGAAGTGCCTGTATTTGGAATACTGTATTTTATTGATGTTACAGGGTTAAACGGATTGGGATAATTCTGTTCCAGGTTGAACACAAGGGGAGTGCTTGTATTAACTTCAATCTCATTTGAATATTTAAATGTTCCGTCGAAATCAACCTGCTTTAATCGGTAATAGTATGTTCCGCGTTCTACTTTATTATCTATAAACGTATATGACATCTGTTCAGTGGTTGTACCGGAACCGTTTACGAATCCAATCTTCTCCCATCCCGACTTCTGACCTCCGATTTCTGATCTCTGGACTTCAAATCCTCTGTTATTTGTTTCTGTTGCCGTTTGCCAGCTTAAAGTTACTCCATTTTCTCCTGCGTATGCATTAAAGCTTGTTAGTTCAACCGGTATGATGCCGCCACCGTTTGTTGTTCTGAGTATTGTTCCTGAACTTCCAACGGCCGTTCCATTAGCCGCGTCTGTAAATGACACACCATAAAGGATATTTGTAGTTTGTGCCGGCTGATTTATCCATGTAGTACCGCCATCGGTTGTTCTTAATATAACTCCTATGCCGCATGCTGTACCATTATTTAAATCTGTAAAAGAAACACCTTCCAGAATATTTGATACTCCCGTTGTAAGAGATACCCAGTTAGTGCCCCCGTTAGTTGTTTTAAGAATAGTTCCCGCATCACCAACGACAAATCCATTATTGGCATCAATAAAATCCACATCCCAGAGTAAAGATCCAGTTCCACTCGGCTGATTTACCCAGGTAGTTCCGCCGTCAGTTGTTCTGTAAATAGAAGTCATTCCTATTACAGTACCATTATTTGCATCGGTAAAGGAAATACCGTAGAAGGGAGTACCTGTTCCGCTGGTCAGACTGGACCAGTTAGTTCCGCCATCAGTCGTTTTAAGAATTTTACCGCTTCCGCCGGCTACCCAGCCGTTATTTACATCAATAAAACTTACAGAACTCAGTAATGTAGTTGTT
>DATICR010000062.1:0-3568 GCA_035456745.1 Ignavibacteriaceae bacterium | reverse complement strand
ATTTCAGATTGGTCAGAAGCTTCGGGAAAGAACACAGGAACTTGAGGAAGAAAGAATAAAATCAAACCGGCTTTTGCAGGATATTCTTCCCGCTGATGTTGTCGAAGAGTTTAAACAGAAGGGGAGCGTTACCCCTAAAATTTATAAGTCCGTTTCAATCATTTATACGGATTTTGAAAACTTTACATCTATTGCTGCACGGATGGAGCCGGGTGAACTGGTTACTGAACTGAATGAAATCTTTATGAACTTCGATATGATCATTGATAAATATGAACTGGAAAAACTTAAAACAATAGGTGACTCTTACGTAATAATAAGCGGTATTCCTAAAGAAAAGAAAGATCACGCTGATAGAGCTGTCGGTGCATCGTTTGAAATGCTGGAATATTTATCAAATCGCAACAGGCGTTCATCTAATCAATGGCGGATGAGAATAGGGATTCATTCAGGTGAAATAATTACAGGAATAGTCGGAAAACTGAAATATACTTTTGATGCGTGGGGACAAAGTATTTCTGTGGCTAAATACCTGGAAAGGTACGGACTTCCGATGAAAATAAATGTTTCAGATTCAGTTAAATGCCTTCTGTCTCGACCTGAATATAAGTTTGAACCTCATATGGAAATAAAAAATGGAGACAGTCGGATTCAATCTTATCTGGTCGCTCAGAATTAAAATTATAATCTTAACAATGTAATGTCAGATACAGTAAGCATCGTCATTGCCGAAGATGAAAAAATAATAGCTCTGGACCTTTCAAACACCCTGAAAAGGTTGGGTTACATTATTGCGGGCATTGCGGTAACAGGACCTGATATTTTCGAACTCATAGAAAAACATAACCCTAACCTGGTAATGATGGATATAATGCTTGAGGGTGATATGAATGGCATTGAGGCGGCAAATATAATCTCACGGAAATACGGACTCCCTGTCGTATACCTCACTGCACTTACCGATGAAGAAACCCTTCAGAAAGCTAAACGAACAAACCCCTTTGGCTATGTTTTAAAACCATATGATGAAAAAACCCTTCACTCTTCCATAGAAATGGCACTGTATAAACATAAGGTTGATACCGAACTCCAGTTAAAATCCAGGGAACTTGAAGAAGAAAAGAAAAAAACAGACCTTCTTTTGAAAAATATCCTCCCTGAGGAAATAGTAAATGAAATAAAAATTCACGGAAATGTTAAACCCAGACTTTACCCTGCAGCGTCAATCCTCTTCACAGAATTCTGCGATTTTGATATCATAACTTCTTATGTTGAACCTAACCTGCTTCTCTCCGAACTGAATGAAGTATTCGAAAATTTCGATAGGATTGTTCAGAAATATAATATTGAGAAATTAAAGACCATCGGTGATTCTTATATGATAGCTTCAGGACTTCCGGAAACAGACAATGACCATGCTGAAAAATTATTGCAGGCTGCAATAGAAATGCAGAGTTATATCAGTAAACGTAATAAAACAAAAAATATTAAGCTCGAAATGAAAGTCGGCATCCATTCCGGCCCCGTAGTGGCAGGTATAGTAGGAATGAAAAAATTCACTTATGACATCTGGGGGGATGCGGTAAACATTGCCAGTAGAGTTGCAAGCGGGTGCGAACCGAATAAGATTAATATTTCAGGTGATACCTTCGGTCTCGTCAAAGATAAATTTAATTGCATCTACAGAGGAAAATTAAATGCTAAAGGGAAAGGGGAAATAGATATGTATTATGTAGAGAATAAAACTACAAGTTAAGGTCAAGCTGAAGCCCAATTCTGTTGTCAATATTCCCCATTATTTCATAATTACCCGTGCCAAGTGAAGTTTCCCCCGGTTTGTATGTCTCTGAGTACTTTAAGGAAAGGGAGGCTTCCTTTGTAAAATTATATCTTAACACTATATATATTCTCATACCTTCTCCATATAATCCCACGCAATTTAATATTCCTGTAAGATCATTTTCATATTCATATACGGCTGAATTAAATGAGTTTGTGTTGAAAAATATCGCCCTACAATAAATCATCAAATCATCAATTGGTCTTATTCTCATATCCTGGTAAATGAGATAACCTTCCTCAAAATTATCTGTGCTCCGAATAAATAATTTCACATACTCCAGCCGCGTTTTATATCTTATAAATCTTAATGGACTGTATGTAAACTCAGTCCTGAATGACTGTTTTAATCTTTTTACCAGCTCATCCTGTTTATTTACCTCCTGTATAACTTCTTTGTTTTCCTGTTTATATTTTAATGTTATCTCAAGTTTTTTCTTCGGATTAATATTCAAGTTGAGCATTAATTCATTTCCTTCAGAAGGCATAGGATTGTCATATTTTGCAAAAGGAAATTTAAACTGGTCATAGTAAAAATTGAAGTCGCCGATGCTCGTATTCCATTGGATTCCATTATATATTCCAATTTCGTTTTTTACCTTTCCTCCTTGTTCCCCAAAACTATAGCCATGAAGACTAATATGATCTTTTGGATACTGTCTGATTGATAAAGTATAGGTAAAATCAGGAGATGGCGAATAGTTTAATCCATTTATAGACGCTGTTGATTTACCATCAAATGTAATTTCTCCGAAAATATTAAAATTTTTTAGATATAAATCATAGTAACTTGAATAATAATTGAAGTTATATTCATTTACATCAAAAAAATTCCCGGAATAAATAGGATGATTAAAACGTGAATTATAATAAAGAATACCTAATGTAAATGGTTTTAATAGATCAGATTTTAGGGTAATTCCATAGGCGATTTCCACCGCTGATTTTCTTTTATTTATTTCATTTGATGTTCTATGTAAACCATCAATTGGAATTGATGTTATTAATCCTGAAGTAGAATCAATATTTGCATCCAGAAAATTAGTTGAGAAAAATCCTGTTAGTTGAACGTGTTCCCATTTTTTTTCAACTGCTACTCCACGAAAGAAATTGTTTTCAGCTGCGCTGGAATAAGGTTTTATACAGGAGGAATATTTCCTATCAGAATAAATTGCATTTGAACTTTTTGCAAAACCATATGCGCTCCAAAGTGCGAGACCCTGTCCGAATTGCGGAACATAGTCTCCAATAATTATATTCGATATATTCATCCAGCCGGTAATATTCAGAAAACCAGACGAAAAATCTGTATAAGATAATTCACCTGCATCTTTTTCGATTAATAGCCCGGCAGTTATATTATTTCCATAATTTATTTTGAGCCTACCATAAGTTTTATCCTGGGAACCTTTAAAAATATTTTCCTTGAATCCTATCGTAGGATGTAGATTGCTTAAAATCCTAGCTCTTAATTTAATAGAAAAATCCGCCGAATTATTTTTTATAGGAACATTTGCATTTTGATTTGCAATGGAGGTGGTTAGGAAAACCAGGCTTTTCCTAATAACATTTTCGGGAATAGAAGTAATAGTATAAAGTTCGTTAACAGAAAAGAATGGCCCATATTTATTTCTGTGTTCAATTATTACCTGAGCAATTGATAAATCAAAGTAAGGCACAATAGTCAGATCCGCTATAGATGCAGTATTCAAATTTACAGGATGATTAA
>DATICR010000061.1:0-12366 GCA_035456745.1 Ignavibacteriaceae bacterium | reverse complement strand
TGAACGGCAATATTTACGGTATCAGCTACAAGGGCTGCTTCATCATATGAGTACCACAGGGGATGCATAAAAATTGATTCTTTATTACCCAGAATCTCCCGGCATTCTTCAGCCAAATGAGGTGCTACAGGAGCGAGGAGTATTGCAAATCTTTCAAGTGAAAACAATTGTAATTCTTTTGAACAGTTATTGATATTTTTAAGTTCATTGATCAGTTCCATCAGAGATGCTATTGCCGTATTAAACCTGAAATTATTTATCTCAGCTTCAAACTTTTTTATAGTGTGATTAACTTTCCTGTAAATTGATTTTTCATCCTGATTAAGTGTTTCAATTTCAAACTTTTCTTTAGTCTTCACTTTTTCCGAAAGGTTTTTGAACCGGTTAAACAACTCATAAGTTCTCTGCACAAACCTGTCAACTCCAGAAATGCCGTGATCACTCCAGTCACCTCCAAGGTCATAAGGACCCATAAACATAAGGTACATTCTAAAGACATCAGAACCATATTTTTGTGTAAACTCATCCGGATTAACGACATTCCCTTTGGATTTTGACATCTTTGCACCTTTATTTGTTATAGTACCCTGATGCAAAAGATTCCGGAAGGGTTCATCGCTTTGGGTCAAGCCGAGGTCTCTTAAAAATTTATGAATAAATCTTGCATAAAGAAGATGCATGGTGGCATGCTCAGCCCCGCCAACATACATGTCAACAGGTACCCAGTCTTCCGCCTTCTTCATATCGAAGATTGCGTCATTAATATGAGGATTTAAATACCGGAAATAATACCAGGAAGAATCAACGAAAGTATCCATTGTATCGGCGTCCCGTTTTGCATCCGAACCACATTTCGGGCACTTCACATTCATAAAATCAGCATTTGTAGTTAATGGTGATTTCCCGGAAGGATTAAATTCCACTTCATATGGGAGATTAACCGGTAAATCTTTTTCATCCACAGGGACAATTCCACATTCAGGGCAATGTATCACGGGAATTGGGGTTCCCCAGTAACGCTGTCTTGAGATCAACCAATCCCTGAGCCTGTAATTAATTTTTCTCCTTCCGAAATTCCTTTTTTCAAGGTATTCGATTATTCTTTGTTTCCCGATTTCAGAATCAAGTCCATTAAATTCATCAGAGGAAATCATTTTACCGGTGCCTGTATATGCTTTAAGCAATTCGGTATCCGCATCAGTTCCCGGTTCAAGTATAACTTTTTTTACAGGAAGAGCAAATTTCCTGGCAAATTCAAAATCACGTTCGTCGTGTCCCGGAACTGCCATTACGCAACCGGTTCCATAAGTAAGCAGAGCATAATCAGCAATCCATATAGGAACCTTTTTACTATCAACCGGATTTATTGCATATGCACCAATAGGAATTCCCGTTTTTTCTTTAATAGTTGAAGTTCTTTCCAGCTCTGATAAAGTTTTGACAAATTCCCTGTATGTATTTACATCATTTTTATATTCGGGAGATGTTAATTTGTCCACCAAAGGATGTTCAGGTGCGAGCACAACATAAGTAACGCCGTATAGAGTGTCGGGGCGGGTTGTAAATACCGTTATTACCTCATCACTCCCAAAAACCTTAAAATCGGCCTCCGCGCCCACACTTTTACCTATCCAGTTACGCTGCATTAATTTGGTTTTTTCCGGCCAATTAATCGTATCAAGTCCTTGCAGCAATTCCTCGGTATATTCAGTTATCTTGAAAAACCATTGCGTAAGGTTTTTCTGAACGACAACAGCGCCGCATCTGTCACATGTGCCATTAGCCGTTACCTGTTCATTAGCAAGAACTGTCTGATCATTCGGACACCAATTAACAGGAGCATTTTTCCTATAAGCCAATCCTTTTTTATAGAGCTGAAGAAACAACCATTGATTCCATTTATAATATTCGGGATCGCAAGTCATCAACTCTGCATCCCAGTCATACATACATCCCATTCTTTTAAGCTGTTCACGAATATCCTTAATATTCTGCATCGTACTATCATAAGGGTGAACGCCAGTTTTAATCGCGTAATTTTCTGCGGGCAGACCGAAAGCATCATATCCAATCGGTTCAAAAACATTATATCCAATCAGCTTTTTGTATCGTGCCCAGGAATCATTTGGACCGTAATTATACCAATGTCCTATGTGCAATTTGGATCCGGATGGATAAATGAACATCACAAGGGAATAGAGCTTATTATCAATTTTATTAAAATCTGTCTTATAAATCTGGTTATCATCCCAGAATTTCTGCCATTTTTCTTCTACTTCTGAAAAAGGATACATCATAGATATTTAAGTTCCGGATTTAAAAAGTAATTTCAAACTTACCGAAAACACGAGGGATTTCAAATAATATTGGTAATATATCACATTAAATTCAGTCAGAATTTATAATGAACCAGTCATTATTGATGGAAGGCCGAATGAACTACCGGCGGATAGGAACAGGTTGCCGTTAAAAGAATAATGGAATGCTGATTTCAATATAATTTTAATAAACTAAAAGTATCATGGTAATTTTTATTAAAATTCTATATAATATATATTTTTAATTCTGAGTTAATTAATGCAAATCTCAGTCACAGATATAATTGTAATTCTTACAGTTTTAGAACTATTAGTTGTCTCTTTAACATTCTTTATCTTTAAAAAATCCAAAAGAACCAACCAATTACTTTTATCTGCTTTTCTTTTTGCCGAGGCGATGTATTTGATTGGCTACCTACTATTTTCTTTCTTTAATTACATTCAACCGGATGGAGTGCATTTCTTTTTTATAGGGACATCATTCGGTTTTCTTTTAGGTCCTATTCTTTACTTATACACAAAATCCTTTGTCAAAGATAGTTACCATCCGAAAAGAATTGACATACTAAATCTGATTCCTTTTATAGGGTACAATCTTATATATGGTTTTTACTATTACTTTGAACCAGCGACAGTTAAAATAGAAATGTTAAACAGTAGTACTGTTCTTCCTTTATCACTCGGTTTAAGGATTAATTTTTTTATGTACTTACAGATAATAATATATCTTGGGCTTTGTTTATTATTATTATTTAATTACGACAAACGATTAAAATCACTTTATTCAACGATACATCATCTAAGTCTGGACTGGTTCAAATTTGTAATTTTTATCTTTGTGCTGGTATGGGTAATAGATTTTATTCATTTCCTTATACGCAATACTACCGAACTTAACACTGAAATTTCCGGTATTCTGGCTCTTATATCTTTTTCAATAAATTTTGTTTTTATAAATTTCATCATATACAGGGGATTAAAACAGCCGATACATTTTTTTAAAGCAGCAAAGGAACTTCCATCAGGGAAATATAAATTGTCATCATTTTCGGATGAAGAGGTAAACCTAAACTCAGAGAGGCTGCAGAATTATATGACGAATGATAAACCATACCTGACTACAAATCTAACATTATCAGAACTGGCACAAAGATTAGGAATCAATCCATTACTGCTTCTGCATATAATAAAAAGCAAAATAGGGAAAACTTTCTTTGATTTCATAAATAGTTACAGAATCGAAGATGCCAAGAGGATTCTCTCGGACCCTTCCAAAAGAAAAATGACCACGCTTGAAGTTCTTTATGGTGTCGGGTTTGACTCGAAAATTGTATTTAAAACTATATTTAAGAAATTTGCCGGTGTTTATCCACAAGAATACAAAAAAAGATATCTACCCTATCATTCACACGATGCTGCAGGTGCGAAGCTTCCCAATTGAAAATTAATCATCAAAATATTCTGTACCTTTCCTATCAATAAATCCCCATTTACTGTTGACTTTAACCGAGATCAAACCATTTCTGATTTCTCCGATTGCATCATATTTAATAGGAGTCACTCCCTTACCATCCTTGTCAATCAGGCCCCACCAGTCATTCAATCTTACATAAGTTATTCCTCCCGCAAAAGATCCTACATCATCAAAATTCCCAGGAATAACCTTTTCACCTTTCATATTTATAAAACCCCACTTACCTTTTTCCTTTATCGGAAGGAAACCCTCACTCAATTCACCTATCTCATCATATCTGATAGGGGCAACGGGCTGCGCCTGGGTATTAAGCAGTCCCCATTTATCATTTAATTTTACGGGGAAGAGACCATCCAGGAATTCCCCTATCTCGTTATATTGGACAGGGATTATTTCCTTGCCTTTTTTATCAACTATACCCCATTTCCCGGGGAAGATAATGTTTTCATCTTTTCTTTTTATGCCAAAATTCACTTTCGCAAAACCATTATGAAAATCTTCTATATCATCATATTTAATTTGAGTAATTTCTTTGCCTTCGGAATCAATGAATCCCCATTTATCATTTAGTCTCACACGGACAACATCTTCAATAAAAGAACCTACACGATCATATTTTACAGGTATAACAATATTTCTTTTTGAATCACAAAATCCCCATTTATCTCCTTTTCGATAAGGGATTAACCCTGGCAATGCAGTTTTCATTAAAACTTCCTCCTGAAATTGAACATTTAATTTTCCCTTTTTAATATTTTCCATATTAAATCAATTATTAAATTTAATTTCAACAACATTTTTAATCCCGACTTTTCTACGAAATAAAAAACCCCTTAAGTGTGCTGCTTAAGGGGTGTTAGGCCTTTGTTGAGGGAACATATTTGCCCGAGGGGAAGGCAAATACAGCCAAGTAAAATTAAAAGTACATATTCAGTAAAATCAGAACATCAATTATTGTTGATAAATTATTATTTCCCGAATTTATCTTACGCTCTACAAGATTTGAAATTTTTCCATAAAAATTTATATAAGCATTGATTATTGATTCTTCATTTCCGTTTTCCACATCGGATTTAAGCTCATTTTTATAAACTGCTATGCTATCTTCAATCTCCGGAACCGAATCACCCGATATGCCCAGAACTTTTAAGAGATTTTCAGTTTGGTGTTCGCTATAACTGATGAACGCATTTTCTAATTCACTCTCCGAATTTAAATCTTCCAGATTATTCTCAAGCTCGTCACCGAAGTATATTACCTTATTTATTAATGATGGATCAGCATCAAGCATTTGAAATTCGTATTGTACCGCAATATTTAATATCCTCGCCCTTATTTCCGAACTTCGTTTTACAAAATCAAAACTAAGCCCCGAATCAATGCCTTCTATACTTTTCAAAAGAACCCTTACAGATGCCTCCAGCACCTTACTGTACGTTACCGGCTGAAGACCCGCTTTAATGTATGTATCCGATATTGAATTCAAATAGTTGTTAACAGCGATTTTCTTCGCACTTTCCGAATCGGCGAAATACAAATCCCTGTCAAGTGCGACTTGTGCAGTAATTCCTGCATTCAATATCTGATTCCACTGAGAAGGTGTTCCGCCAATTTCGGGTCTTAAAAAAGTGTTTCGCTCAGCATCAAGCTCTGATTTAATAATCCCGGCAATTGTATTTATTAAATCATTATGATTATTAAGGTTCGAGGCAATCTCTTCATTTATCATAATTGCTATACGATTATATTCGAAACTGCTATCTGCCGGAAAGATAAGCTTGTATAAATCAGCGGAGACGGTCGTTACCATGTTCAGCGGCTGAAGATATACTGCTATTCCGGATTTTACCTGTGAAGTTACTATACCACTTAATTCAAGATTATCCTTACTGGCTTTTACAAGAAGGTTACGAACTCCATCCAGATTGGTTTCGAGCACAAATTTTCCACGGGAATCGGTAACAGCATCCTTAACTGAGACTGTCTCTTCATCACCATTTGTTTTGAACCGGACTAACCTGACTGATACATTACCAGGATCTGTTAAATTTATAGTTCCGGAAGCCGAGCCATCTGATATTTTGCCAACGACTTTAGCCGTGACTATTTCAGGTTCCTGGATATCATCTGCGTTACAACCAATTATATTGACAATAAAAAAAAGAACAATTAAAGCTCTACAAACCTTATCAATTAGATATTTTTTTTTTCGTCCATCATATTTACACATTTTAACACCTGGTGAATTCATTATCCCCAGGACAATTTATCCGAATGATCCCCAATATTGTGCCATTAATCATATAATTGATTTTTGAAACAAAATGATAGAATTCTGAAAACATTTGAAAAATCAGACACGAAAAAAATGCAGGGTATGGAAATGAGATTCGTGGTACTATTAGAGTAGCATTTAAGTAAAAAATGATATGTTAAAAAAGGTCAGAAGAAATATTTTAAGCTTAAAGTAAGTCCCTTGTAATCATCATAATACATCGAAGTATTTTTAAGAACATTATTATTCTCAGGTTCATCATCGGACAAAAACAATAGATCAATCTGGGAATACAACCAGATTACGCCATAAGCAATTAACGAAATATTTCTTTTTTTGAATGAAGAATTATAGTCCTGATATTTAGATTCAATCAATGCAGGATTCATTTCCACCAGATATGCTTTTTCTTTCTCATTTGTATCTATTATATAAAAAACCGAAGAAACAAGTGCAGCCGAACTTAGAACTGTTAGTACTATTCCTTTAAAATATTCCTCTTTATACAGCTGTCCCAATCCCGGGACAAATATAGATCTTGCGATTGCTCCTTTAATCATATTCATATGGTCGTAGTCATATTCTTTCTGCGGTACATAAATTGTGTCGATTCGTACCACGGTACGCGCCTCTATTTCTTTTTGCTGCTCTACGTAATCATTTTTTACCTGCCTGTAAAATGAAATGATTTTTGGGGATACTTTTGTTGAATCGAATTTGTAAGTAGAATCAATCCGAAGAATTTCAATAAAGCTTTTTTTTGCAGCATCGTCTTCAGAAAGCGAGTAATGTGCTATTCCAACCATTTTATAAATGTCAAGTAAATCTTTTTTTGTATAAGGGTAATTTTGCAAAAGGAGTCTATTAGCCATTGATATTACATCGCCATACTTAAACTGTTCAAATTCTTTCTGCATTAATGTCAGAGAGTCAAGAACTCCCGTAGAATCTGTTTTACCTTTTTTTATATTGACTGAATCGGGGGTTGAAGTGGAATCACGTCTGATTTTTTTTGTACTAACTGAATCACGAACCAAAACAGAATCAGAAACTGTTGCTGAATCTTTAACTATAACAGTATCTTTCGATTGTGCAACGCTGGATGTTAAAATTGCAGACACAAACAATATGACAACAAAGACTTTAATTGATTGCATTTATTAAAGTATGTAATCTTAGAATAGATAAAATTACATTAAAGTTACAACAGATGCATAATTTTTTTAGTCGGTAGATTGATTTTCAAAACTAAAGGTTACCTCAAGAGTTTCTTTAGCAGTAATATTCACATTTTTCTCTAATGGTTCATTGTAACGGGGATTGGTAATTTTAATTCTATAAGTACCCGGGAACAAATTAATTGGTTCACGGAGAGGTGTTGTCCCAATGTGAGTTCCGTTTATATAAACTTCACCCCAGGGCATTACCTTACAGTCAAGATAACCGGTCAACTGGGGGAAATTGACCTTTATTGATTCTATTTTGTCATTTGAAATCACGATTTTCTTAATATATGGGGGATAATTTGGGTGAACAAGCTTTAAAGTATGGGTTCCTGGTTTTAGCTGGATATAATCATCCAGTGGGGTTGTATCAATTTTTTTGTTGTCAACAAAAACTTCAGCCCACGGTTCTGCCTCAACAAAAAGCTTCCCCGGAAGGAATGAATTTTGAAACGGCAAATTGTTCGGGTTACTTCCGGGAGTTTCGGTAAAAATATTTATTGAATTCTTATCTGAAAAAGAGTATTCTTTTTTTGCAAGTGATTCATTAATCGGTTCTATATTTCCGGTTTGGTTCAAATAAAAAAACCCGACAGCAGCAAGAATTACGACTATAATTCCGGCAACCAGATATTTTTTTCCTTTCTTCTTTTCCCCCTCAGTTATTTTAACCTTTAAATTATGATTCGATGCCTGAATGCCCAAAATACTTAATACCTCTTCAGCAGATTTAAATCGATCGTTCGGATTTTTTTTCAGTAAACCTGTAATTACCATTTTTATATCATCCGGCAGATTAGATACCCTTGAATTAATTTCGGATTCATCAAAGGTCAGTATTTTGTTAATAGTTTCATTTATATCTTTTCCAAGAAATGGATTTACCTGAGTAAACAGTTCAAGTGCTACTATACCAGCAGAAAACAAATCTGATTGGGGATTGAGCTCCTCACCCCTGATCTGTTCCGGTGACATATAACTAGGAGTACCGACTATGGTTGATTGTAAAGTTAATTTCGTTTCCTCCTGCATCAATGCCAGTCCGAAATCAGCTATTTTTAATTCCAGTCTTTTATTTACAAGCAGGTTTTCGGGTTTTATATCACGGTGAACTATATGATTCTGGTGGGCAGCATTAAGAGCTTTCATTAATCTTATAATAAGCGATCTTTTCTGCTCATCAGTATAGTTATTCTGTTTAATTAAATTTCTTAAATTTTTACTTTCAAAATATTCAAATGATATATAAAAGTTATTTTTGTAAGTACCGAAATCCAGAACTTTTATAAGATTAGGATGATCAAGCAGGGCAAGAATTTTTGCTTCCCTTTTAAATCTTGCCAGGATTGTTTTATCAGCAAGTTCATCAGTATTCAGAGTTTTCAGTATTATTTTTTTGCCAAGATAAATGTGATTGGCAAGGTATACGGAAGTATAAAGATCTTTCTTTATCGTTTCTAAAATTTCGAATTTATCATATAATATTTCAGCCTGAGTACTCAGCATTATACGTTTTCTTCAATTTCTTTTAATTTTAACTGAACCCATCTTACTGAAACGCCCAATGATTTTGCAGTAGCTGTACGATTACCGCTATATTCTTTTAATCTTTTCATAAGAAGCATTTTTTCAAAATCTCTCAGAGTTCCTCTGAATTCCATTTCATTACTTTCTTCATCAATAATAATATGTTCAGGCAGAAGCTTATCTGCATCACATAATATTAAAGCCCTCTGAATGACATTTTCAAGCTGACGAACATTGCCAGGCCAGCTATATTCCTCGAGTATTTTTAATGTTGAAGAAGCCACCTTTGTATTACCGTCAGAATATTTCTTAATGAAATAATTAACAAGGAGAGGAATATCTGATCTTCTTTCTCTTAAAGGAGGCACTCTAATAGGAAATACATTCAATCTGTAAAAAAGATCTTCCCTGAAATTACCGTCTTTTACAAGCTGTCTTAAATCTTTATTTGTAGCGGCAATAACCCTGACATCGACTTTAATAATTTGAGTGTCTCCAAGTCTCATTATCTCTTTATTTTGAAGTACCCTGAGTAATTTGGCCTGTAATGCGAGTGATATGTCTGCAATTTCATCCAGAAAGAATGTGCCTTCTGTAGCAACTTCAAATAATCCTTTTTTATCATTATTAGCCCCGGTAAATGCCCCTTTTTTATAACCGAACAATTCACTTTCAAGTAATGAATCGGGTATTGAGCCACAAAATTGACCAAGGTATGGAAGATCGTGTCTCTGACTTAAATTATGAATAGCTTTTGCAACCAATTCTTTACCGGTACCACTTTCTCCCAGCAGAAGTACCGTTGCGTCAGTTCCTGCGACTTTATAAATCAGTGTTGCAAGTCTTTGCATTGCGGGACTATCGCCAATTAATTCAGGAATGTTTCTTGAAGCCTGCAATTGATTCCGAAGCATTATATTTTCATCTTCAAGAGCTTCAATTCTAGTAATTCTGTCGAGTGCAAGTGAAACAAGATTCGAGTAGAAATCAAGAAATACCATATTCTCTTCTGTAAACTCTTTCCTGTTTATACTGCTGTCGACAAGGATTACTCCCCACACTTTATCATTTCTCCTGATTGGGACACCGAGGATTGATTTTATATTATGAATCTGTATACTTTCAAACTGTGATATGCTTGGATCATTCTGAACATCATGATAAAGCACAGGAGCATTTTTTTCAATTACTTTCTGAAGTATAGTTGATGAAAAAACAGAAATATCTTCAATACTCTGTTTTTCCATATTACGGGCTCCTATTATGGAAAATTTATTAGAGTCCGTTTCATATTTTACAAAAAGCCCTCTATCAGCATGCAATTCACGAATAATAACATCTAATGAATCTTTTATCAGACTGTCCTGGTAATTTGCTGAATTTAATGTCCGGCTTATTCTGTAAAGAATTTCAAACTGTTCCTTACCAATTTGCTTAATGTTTTCAATGGTTTCTGATGCGCCGTTCAATTTCAAATTCAATCTCCATTATTGTATAACAAAAGTAGCCGGGGCAGATCTCGACATATTATTAAAATCATCTATTGTCCATATTACCCACCAATAACTATCAGTTCCCAATGAATCGACAGTAAAACTAGTTTCCTGAGAGGAAATATTATTTTGTCTTATTACAAGCTGAGGATTAGAGATATCATTAGTATAGACTTCAACCATATAATGAAAATGGTATCCTGCAAAAAATTCATCCCATCTAAGATTAAAAGGGAAGTTATTTATTATCAGGTTACTATCAGGTTGTAATCCTGTCATTCTATTTTTTATCACTCTTGTAACACTGCCACCATTTAAGTTATACGTCTCCCCAAGAATATTTTTTATCCGGAAATTAAACTGGAGACCAATTGTTTCCTCAAGATCATTAAGGTGCAATTCCTGTAACGTCAGAATAGTCTGATAAGTTTTTGCCGCCGCATTAAAATCCATTACTTTATTAAGTTCCGATGGATCATTTACGACGAAAACG
This sequence comes from Ignavibacteriaceae bacterium, assembly GCA_035456745.1. GTDB lineage: Bacteria > Bacteroidota > Ignavibacteria > Ignavibacteriales > Ignavibacteriaceae > DATFVA01. The sequence goes on along the minus strand of DATICR010000061.1, from coordinate 1,563 downwards.
GAATCAATATCGTTATCAACATCCTGTATCTTTGTACTTATTACTAAATCATACATCTGAGATGTTGTATCATTTACATTTATAACAACAGTATAAATTGAAAGACTATCCAGCACAGGATATGCATTTAAATTTATCTGCTCGTTTATTTTTTTTGTCCCTTTCCAGTTTACCTTAATACTATCAGTATGGAATCCTTCTTTCCGGAATAAAAGGAATCCATCGACAGTTTTGATATTTGCTATGGTAAAATTTCCACTTGCATTTGTATAAGAGATTATGTTTCCGGGTTTCCAAAGAACTTCAACATTTGCAATTGCGGTATAGGGCAGACTGTATGTCTGAACTGTTCCACTAATTATTCCGAGTAAATTATCTGATGAATTTGGATCCAAAGGATTTTCTCTCAATGCATCGCATGAGTTGAAAATTATCGTACAAAATACAACTAAGGAGATAATTATACCTTTAATAAAATCCTCTAGTATTTAGTATTATGAGATAAAGCTGGATGGATCATAAGAAAATTTTGCGTATTATTCCATCAATGTGAGCACTTTTTTCGTACTTAAATGTATAAAAATTCTATCAAATAAATTGAGAAAAATTAATTAACTTGCATTTTTTACTGATCGTGTTCTAAAATAAGACATTATTTTTTATATATTTAAGGTTAGGATATATTAATAACTAAATTTTACAAGAAATTAAAAAATTTCTCACTTTTCCCTTACAAAAGCTCATAATGCAAACTCTTTAAACTATTAATTATATAGTTTTTTAAATTGACTGTCGTCACCACATTCTCCTGTAATTCATATAATTTTTATTATAGTCTTTTTGCAGGAATAAAATGATAAAAAATAATCCTCATTACTATGTACTTTTTTGGTCACTTTTATTTTTCTTTTTCCTCTCAAATAATTCAATAGCACAATACTTCGGTCAAAATAAAGTCCAGTATAATGATTTTAACTTTAAAATTTTACACACACCAAATTTTGACATCTATTTTTACCCGGAAGAAGAAGCCGGTGCACATCTGGCAGCCAAATTAGCTGAAAGATGGTATAAACGGGAATCATTTTACTTTCAAGATTCATTACACGGCAAGCAGCCATTGATTTTATATGGAAGTTTCCCGCAGTTTGTACAAACAAACATAATCTCCGGACAAATCAGTGAAGGGGTTGGCGGAGTGACAGAACCCTTACAAAGAAGAATAGTTTTACCTCTTGCAGGACCACTGAGCGAGACGAATCATGTTATCGGACACGAATTGGTGCACGCATTTCAATATGATATAACCGGAGCAATGAGAAGTACCTTCAGCGGACAGGTGCCTTCGCTTGCGCGAATGCCATTATGGTTCGTTGAGGGCATGGCAGAATTTCTTACATTAGGTCCGAATGATCCTTTTACAGCAATGTGGATGCGTGATGCGGTATTAAATAAAATACCGACAGTGAGTGATCTTAACAATCCCGAATATTTCCCTTACAGATATGGTGATGCTTTGCTTGCATACATTGCGGGAAAATGGGGAGATAAAAAGATAGGAGA
>DATICR010000060.1:0-8470 GCA_035456745.1 Ignavibacteriaceae bacterium | reverse complement strand
GAATTATCAATCTTCCCGTCAATTGCAGTTCTAATGGATATATTAAATTATAATGTTTCCAAAAATCATCGCTTTATTGACTTTTCATTAATATGGGGCCCTACTAACAAGCTATCTATCGGATATCTTCAATGATTCCATAATTCTCTATCTAAAGTTCTGTATTGAATAGCTTCACTTATGTGTTGTGGTAATATATTCTCCGAATTTTCCAGGTCGGCAATTGTCCTGCTAACCTTCAGTATTCTATCATAGGCTCTTGCTGAAAATCCCAGTTTCGTCATTGCCATTTTCATTAATTCTGAGCCGCCTGAATCCAATCTGCAGAATTGTCTTATTTCTTTTGATCCCATATCACCGTTATTGAAAATATTCTTTAAGTTTTTAAACCTGTTTATTTGAATATCCCTTGCTTTAATAACTCTTTCGCGAATCTGTGTAGAAGATTCCCCCCTTCCATCAGAGGATAATTCCTTATATTTAACGGCAGGTACCTCAATATGAATATCTATTCTATCCAATAATGGTCCTGAGATTTTTGCCATATATCTTTGAATTTGCGGAGGTGCGCAGGTACAATCTTTTGTGGGATCTGTGTAGTAACCGCAGGGACATGGGTTCATGGCCGCCGCAAGCATAAAGTTGGCAGGAAATTCCAGCGATTGCTTTGATCTGCTTACAGTTACTTTACCATCCTCAAGAGGCTGACGCAAAACTTCAAGTACGTTCTTTTTAAATTCAGGTAATTCATCCAGAAAAAGAACTCCAAAATGGGCATAAGAAACTTCCCCTGGACGCGGAAACGATCCACCTCCCACAAGAGCTGCATCAGAGACTGTGTGGTGCGGACTCCTGAATGGTCTTTCAGTTACTAATGCCTGTTCTTTGGGAAGAATTCCTGCAACTGAATGGATTTTTGTGGTTTCAAGTGCTTCATTGAAAGTTAATGGAGGAAGAATCGATGGAATTCTCTTAGCAAGCATGGTTTTACCTGAACCCGGGGGGCCAATCATTAAAATATTATGAGCACCAGCAGCTGCAACTTCAAGTGCACGTTTTACGTTTTCCTGTCCCTTTACATCAGAAAAATCAAGATGATATTTATTTACTCTCTCAAACAACTCACTGACGTTTGTTGTGATCTTATCTTTTGCAAGATCTCCATTTAGAAATTGAATGACTTCCGATAGATTATCCATCCCATATACATCAATCCCTTCAACAATTGAGGCTTCTATTGCTGATTCTGAAGGGAGAATTATTCTTTTAATTTCTTTCCTTTTTGCTTCAACACAAATAGGTAAGGCTCCTTTAACGGCTCTAAGCTTACCATCCAGGGCAAGCTCCCCCAGAAAAACAGTTTTATCGAATTCAAACTCTTTGATTGCATCAGTGGCAGATAACAATCCGATGGCCATTGGAAGATCAAATGAACTGCCTTCTTTTTTTATATCAGCAGGAGCAAGATTTACAGTGATTTTCCCCTTGGGAAATTCAAGATAATTATTTTTAATTGCTGTAGAAACTCTTTCCCTGCTTTCTCTGACCGCATTATCCGGCAGCCCGACAATCGTAAAAGAAGGAATTCTTTTTTCTACATTAGTTTCCACTTCAACCAGGTAAGCGTCAATACCATACGTAGCGCTCGAATATATTTTTGAAAGCATTTTCCCTTTAACCCCCTTTTGATCAGAAGATTAAGAATAATATAAAAATTAACTAAACTATTTTGTAAGAATCATCTTTTTTGTATCAGAGTAATTAGGAGTCGTAACTTTATAAAGATAAATTCCTGAGGGAAGTTCGGATGCATCGAATGAAAACTTATGTATCCCGCTTGTTAAAAATCCCTTAAATATTTTTGAGATTTCTTTCCCTTCAAGATTGTAGACTGTAATTTCAACGTCGGTGTCTTCCAGTATATTTAATACAATACTGGTGCGGGGGTTAAATGGATTGGGATAATTCTGTTCAAGTATGAACGGCTCTGTCATTCCCTGTCCGATTTTAACCTGCGAAGAATAAATTATCGAGCCATCGAAATTTATTTGCTTTACCCTGTAATATAATACATCAGCATTCAAATCCATTTCATCAAGCAAAGAATAATTCTTTTCATTGAAATTATCAGGCTGAACAACTGCAACTTTTATGTAATCCGAATTATTGACCGATTTTTCAAGCACATAAGATTGTGCCTGCTTGTAATCTCCACCGCTCCATTTCAATTCATAAGCATTTCCCAGCAGGTTTATATTTAATTCAGGCGCTCGTACAAATATCGGCGCATCGGATTTATTAAAACTGATAGAATTGGAAGATATTTCTATTCTGCTTTTTGCAAGTTGTAATTCATTTTCATTATCAAAATTAAACTGATATAATACACGAGAACTGTCAGCTATAAAATTGAGATAGTTTTTATTCAGAAAGGAAAGAGTTATGTCGTTATTAAAAGCAATCGCACGGAATACATCTATCATGTAACTCTTATCCTGGGAATCATTTTTAAATTTCCAGTTCAGATCACCAGTCTTTAAAAAAGAAGACATCCTGTTTTTATAAATGAGTGTATTGTCGCAATAAAAACTAATATCCCCTTTACTAAAAGATATCAAAACCGCAAAATGATACCATGTGCCTCTTCCAAGGAAAAATGGATTGATAAATTTTTCACTGTACTGATTTTCAGATTTTATGTTTACCATCTGAAAAGTATTTGTGGAAACATCAAATATAGTCCTGTTCGTTTCTTTATTAATTATCTCTAAAAAATCAGTATTTGAATTGTTCAGTTTAATCCAAAATTCAGCTAATAAAGAATTTATATCAACATCGGTCAAATTAATATTCAGTTCTGAACCGGGATTAAAATAAGCTGCATTGACAGCATACTTTTGGGATTTATAAAATTCTAAAGGTATTGAAGTAGATGCAAGCGAATCACTGGAACTTAAATTATCCGAAGACTGAATATATCCGATTTTTTTACCTTTGGACTTAAATATTCCTGAAAACCGGAATACAGCTTTTTTTGCATTGTCCGCTCTAAAGCTGAACAATAACTGGAAGTAAGTTTTAGGTGATAGTTTATTTTCCTGAAGAGCTATTTCTGCTTTGTAAATTTCCCCCGGAATATCACTGATAATGACCTGATTACAAGGAATTTCAGTTTCATTATAAACAGAACGAAGAATTAGACTTTTAAGTATTATCCTCTCGGAAGGAATAAAATATATTTCCAGCGTATCAGCGTTATTAAATGGATTTGAAGCAATAAGCGAAATGTCAAATCCCGAATTAGTTGAAATATTTTCAGGATAGGCTAATTTATAGCTGTTTCCCCCGGTTAATTGAGCTGAAACCGGATTAGAAATTAATAGTAATAAAAATATAAACAGTCTTTTAAACATGGAGTTGAAAAGTTAATCACAAAAAAGAACTTCTTCAACTATTTATAGCTCCTGAGAAAATCAATCCGGTCTTGTACCTGATGAACCGGCACGAGTAACTTATCTTTCCCGTATATGGCTTCTTCCCTTTTTGAAAAAGCTAATTCATAGTCTTTACTCATTACTATGGCCTCTTCAGGGCAAACTTCCTCGCAAAAACCGCAAAAAATGCAGCGAATCATATTAATTTCGAATTTTTCAGGATATCGTTCCTTTTCACGTTCTGTTTCTCCGGCTTGTACTTCAATTGCAAGTGCCGGGCAAACTCTTGAACAAAGTCCACAAGCAACACACCGTTCTTCACCATTTTCTTCCATTACAAGAACCGGACGACCGCGATATGAAGCGGGAGGAATAAATTTTTCTTCCGGATATTTCATCGTAAACTTAGGTTTGAACATATTCTTAAGCGTCAGGCTCAACCCTTTTACAATTTCAGGAATGTAAATTCTCTCCCAGAATGTTAAATCTTTTTCTCTTTTCTTAACAGCCATCAATTCTCCGAAATTTCAAAGTCGATATTAGTTGAATTTAAATATGTAATTATGTGATAAAACGCAAACTATTTTATAGCTTAAAGATCATTATAAGGGCAGCAACCCAAATAATATTAATCAATGAAAGTGGAAACATTACCTTCCACCCTAGATTCATTAACTGATCATACCGGAATCTGGGGAGACTCCATCTTACCCAGATGAAAAAGAAAAGTAACGCCGCTGTTTTAATCAGGAATGAAAGTACCTGGATTAAAATAACCAGTATATTAGATAGTCCAAGTAAATCCACATTAATAAATGGAAGATTATAACCGCCTAAATATAGGGTAACAATCATAGCACTGGCAATAATCATATTTGCGTATTCTGCAAGAAAAAATCCTGCAAATTTCATACTGCTATACTCAGTATGAAATCCTCCAACAAGTTCCGGTTCAGCTTCAGGGAGATCAAATGGCAGCCGGTTTGTTTCAGCAAATGCAGAAACTACAAAAGTTATAAATCCTAATGGTTGAATCCACGCATTCCATAACAACGCACCTTGCGATTGTACGATAGCATAAGGGCGAAGAGATTCAGCAAAAAGCAGAACTCCTCCTATCGAAAAACCCATTGATATTTCATAGGAGATCATCTGGGCGGATGATCTTATGCCTCCAAGCAAAGAATATTTGCTGCCGGATGACCATCCTGCGAATGTTATTGCATAAACACCCAGTGATGTCAACGCCAATACATATAGAATTCCAATATTTATATCGGCTACTACCAGGGGAATGGAATACCCTAAAATTGATAATGTTCCACCAATCGGGATTACAGCATATGTGGTAAATGCCACAAATAAAGCAATTATCGGGGCAAGTGTATGAATGGGTTTATTTGCAACCACGGGAACTATATCTTCTTTTAAGAGAAGCTTCAGCACATCGGCAAAAGGTTGAAGCACTCCCTGCCACCCGACCCTGTTCGGTCCCAGCCGGTTTTGTGCCCACGCACTTATTCTTCTTTCAAAATATACAAGATACGAAACCGTTAATAGCATCACGGTTACTGTTAAAAGAATCTTAATTAAACTAATTAGTATTAATTCCCAGATATTCAATATTTGTTCCTCGTTAAGCTTTAATAGATTCTCTTGTGGATTTAACTTTTAACTGAACACCGGTTTCACCTATTTTATCATAATCCAGTCCCTTAAATGCCTCAATTGTTTTACTCATTTCTTCAAATACGTCTTCCGCCATCTCAAATTTCATTTTACTGCCCAGTTCATTTGCAAGCATTACAAGAATCTTCCAGGTTGAACGGGCATCATGCTTGTTTTTTTCCGCCCATCTGTCGAATTGTGTTCCGAACTTGTCAAGACGGCTTAATTCCATTCCTTCAAGAGCTCTGTCAACATCAATGGTTGCTAAAGCAGGTCTTAATCTCTGAACTCTTCCCTGGAAATTTACCATTGTTCCATTTTTCTCAGCATATGTAGCCGCCGGAAATACAATATCAGCAAGAGATGTGGTTTTATTCAAATTTGTAGAATGCATTATTAATAGGTCAAGCTTGATAAGTATCTCTTCAAGTTCAGGTTTTTCCTTCAGCAAATCATCTTCAATCAGGTAAAGAGCTTTTATTTTTCCTTTGCTTATGCCTTCAATTATTCCATTCAGATCCAGTCCACCTTTGGAAGAAGAGATTCCGGAAAGTTCAGCTCCCAGTGAATTGGGAGTTATATCTGATCTTCGAAGAATATCATCTTCAAAAGAGGGGTCATTACTTCTGAGAAAATCAATATTTTTTGAACCTATTACATTTCGTGCAAACTTTGTAAAGATGTAATTATCCTCATTCGTTACATTTGCCGAACCAATAAATGCTATTTCATCTTTGTTGATCTTCCGTAACTCATTCACGGATGCAGATAATGCCTCAACCCAGCTGGTTTTAACTAAATTACCTTCTTTTCTGATGTATGGACTATCAACCCTGTCATCAGCATTAATAAATTTATAAGTATTTATTCTTCCATGGTCACACATCCAGTAGCTGTTAACTTCTTCATTTTGTCTGGGGGTTAAGCGAAGTACTTTATTATTTCTAACCCAGATTTCATCATTACACCCTCTCGCACAACCCGTACAAATTGATTTTGTTGCCGACATATCCCACACTCTGGCCTGAAAACGGAAATCGCGGTTTGTAAGTGCACCTACCGGGCAAATGTCTGTCGTATTTAATGAATAAGGATTGTCAAGCTGCTCCCCGGGATAGGTAACTATCGTTACTCTGTCCCCGCGTTTTATGAAAGTAAGTTCAGGGTCTTTTGCAATTTCCTCACAGAAACGAATGCAGCGTGAACATGAAATACATCTTTCTGCATCAAACATAACGTAAGGACCAAGAGGAACTCTTTTATCTTTATGAACTTTTTCTTCTACAAATCTGCTTTCACCTGCACCATGTGAATATGCATAATCCTGAAGTTTGCATTCCCCGGCTTCGTCGCAAATGGGACAATCAAGTGGATGGTTAATCAATAGAAATTCCATTACAGCATTTCTTGCTGACAGTGCATTTTCTGAGGCAGTATGAACAACCATTCCTTCAGAAGCCAGTGTAGAACACGCAATCACAAGTTTGGGCATCTTTTCAACTTCAACCAGACAAACACGGCAATTGCCCGAAACCGATAATTTCGGATGCCAGCAAAAATGTGGAATTGTCATTCCGTTCTTTGTTGCAGCTTCTATAATTGTCTGTCCCAGGATAAACTCTATTTCTTTTCCATCAATAACAATTTTCGGCATACTGAGTATTTGCTCCTGAATTTTATCTTAAAATTTCTTCCGGAAAATTATTTTCCCACTGCTTCATGTTCTTCGATAAACTTTTCTGTGAAGCCAGCTATATTTTTATAGGCTTTTACCAGTATTTCTTCCGGAGGTAGAAATACAACTCTGAAATGATTCGTTCCGGGTCTTTGTCCAAATCCGGAACCCGGTACCACAACAACACCGGTCTCTCTGATGAGTTCGGCTACAAAAATATTATCGGGAGTATTTATATGGAGTTTTGGAAATGCATAAAATGCACCTTCCGGCTTAACACACGATATCGCCGGAACAGCATTGAGCATTTCGACGGTTAAATCCCTTCTTGCAGTTAATTTTTTATTTGCAACTTCCAGATGTGATTGATCACCGTACAAAGCAGCAGGAATTGCATATTGCTCAGGATGATTTGCAGATAAACGGGCGCGCAACAATTTATTAATCGCTTCAATATAATCTTTTAATATATTTCTGTTTCCGCTTATAATTCCCCAACCTATCCTGAAGCCTGGTACCATATAATTCTTGGATAGCCCCCCGAAAGTTATTATAGGAACTTCACTATTTAATGAAGCAATGGAAATATGCTTCTCACCTTCGAACAGAAGCTTATCGTAAATTTCATCTGCAAAAATTACAAGATTGTTATCCTGTGCAATCTTAATTAATTCTTTTAAAGTGTCTTCACTGCAATTTGACCCGGTGGGATTATTTGGATTTATAATAATGATAGCACGCGTCTTTTCATTAATTTTACTTTTAATGTCATCGAGGTCGGGCTGCCATCCGTTTTCTTCATCCAGATAATAAGGATTTTCCATATTCTGAAGTTTACTTGCTATTGCAGTATATAAAGGATAGCCGGGAGTCGGAGTTAAAACATTTTCACCTTCATTTACCAGCGCCGTTAGACAAATATCAATGGCTTCACTTGCACCCGTTGTTATAAATATATCCTGTATATTTTTTATTTTTTTTCTATCAGCTTCCCTGGCAATAGCATCAAGTGCGATCTTTATTCCGGAAGAAGGGGAATAACCATTAAAATTATTTAACATTGCCTGGTGAGTAGCTTCAACCATATGTTTGGGCGGAGCAAAATCAAACAGATTGGGATCACCGATGTTAAGGTAAAGCATTTCTTTACCGGTCTTTGCAACTTCATTTGCAAGCACAATTATATCACGTACTGCGTATGTGATATTTTTAGTTCTGACAGCCGGACTTATTATTTTATTCATTTTTATTTTTTTATTTCAAAAGTTTCCGGAAAAAAAATCTTTTGTTTAACCTTTGGCTTACATTTAAGCAGCGGATTTCAGCAGGGTATCTTTTGATTTAATTATTATCTTGATAAAGGAATCTTCATTTAGTAAACTATTGGCTAATTCTAGGATATCCTCAGATGTAACCGAATCTATTTCTTTGATTATTTCATCGGTACTTTTAACTCTGTTGTGATAAAGTTCCGATTGGGTCATCCTGAACATTCTGCCGGACGTGTTCTCCAGACTTAACAGAAAATGTCCTTTCATTGCTTCTTTTGCCTTATTCAACTCATTCACGGAAACTTTGTTGTTTTTCAGCTTTCTAAGTTCCCTGTTGACAATGGAAAGAGCTTTGTCCATCATCTTTTCATTTGTGGATAAATAGACACCAAATGAAGAAATATCATAAAAGGAATTAAGAA